>CAYXFW010000022.1:12524-13963 GCA_964464305.1 uncultured Verrucomicrobiota bacterium | reverse complement strand
AGACCCTCGAAGCATCGTTCGTTCCCGATCCACTTTTCTTAGCCGATGATTTGGGTCGCACGACCGGCGTTGCCGTGGCGTGCGGGGCGTGATATAAGTACCGGCCCTGCATGTCGCGGGGATCGACGGCAGAACGAGGTGAATCATGGCTACGAATACCAAGCAACGGACGCTGAAGAACAAGAACCGGAGCCGTCCGAAGAAGAAGAAGGCCGAGAAGCTTCGCCGTCAGAAGACCCAGCGCAAGCGCCTGGTTGGACTGGGCATGCCCGCCGCCGTCGTGGCCGGGCTGCCGCCGGTTGCGGTGCGGACGCTTCTCAAGCGGCCGCTCAAGTTGAAGAAGAAGCTCGCCACGGTCGCCTGACGCACCGGCGGTCGAACGCCGGACCCTGAAGGCCCGGCCCCTGCGGGGTGGGGCCTCAGGCTCCGGCGGACCGGGCCTGCGATCGCGTGCGCAGCCGCCGTGCGCGCCGCTCGCGGTACCTGCGGACGACGGCGAGTGTCGCAAAATAGGACGGAACGGCCAGGAAGCATCCGACGAGGATTCCGCCGATCCACATCGCGAGCCAGAGATCCCATCCGACCCGGGCGATTTCGCGCCAGTGAGCGTGAAGGTCGTGGGCCGAGAATACGCCCAATTCCGAGAGCGTCGCACTCAACCGTTCCCACCGGGCCACCATCTCGCCGGACTTGGCATCGGGCAGGAATTGCGCGCCCAGCCAGCATTCGAAGCCGTACACCGGGCCGGCGGTCAGCACGTTCGTCAGAAACAGCGGAACGATGGTTGCAATTCGATTCACCCGGACCATCCACGCGATGAGGAGTGCGACGATGACCTGGATACCCAGCGTCGGGGTGAATGCGATAAACACGCCGATGGCCACGCCCCATGCGATGCTCTCCGGCGAACCCCGTTGGACGACCATCAGACGAAAGTAGTCGCGGATCGATCGCCGTTCTTTGGTTCGCTCCATGGGCACAGGGTTGACTTCCGCCAGCGAGTATAGCGATTCGCGGGGGAGAATCAAATCCGACGGTTGCGGATGCCGTGCGACGCTGTAGAGTTTGAGCCATGCATACGAGGATTTTCGAATCCGCCGGTTCGTTGGCCGAGGCACTGGCTGTCCGCATCCGGGAGGCGCTCGAGTCCACCGGGCCGGCGGTCGCGGTGATGCTGGCCGGCGGGCGGACGCCGCTGGCGGCGTACGCGCAGTTGAGCGCTTCGCCGATTTCGGGCGGCGGCCGGGTCTTCCTCAGCGACGAACGGATGGCGCCGGCGGACTCCGCCGAGTCCAACGCCTTTCAGATCGGCCCCCTGATGGCCGCGGCCGGCATTGGCGGGGAGAGATTTCTCCGGGTCGACACGTCCGGGACGCTGGAGTCGGCTGCCGCGGGGTACGATCGCGCGTTGGCGAAGTTGGTGGCGGACGGGGTGCGCA
>CAYXFW010000022.1:8710-12514 GCA_964464305.1 uncultured Verrucomicrobiota bacterium | reverse complement strand
CCCGTTCGGCATTCTCGGCGTCGGTGCCGACGGACATACGGCCTCGCTGTTCAGCCTGGAGGAAGTGGAAGGCTCGCGCGTCGGCGGTCGCTACGCCGTGCCCGTCCGCCGCCCATCGCCGCCGGACCGGATCAGCGCGACGCCGCACCTGCTTGCGCTTGTGGAGGAACTCGTGTTCGTCGTGACGGGGGCGGACAAGGCGGACGCCGTCCGCCGCCTGCTGTCGGCGCCCTCGACGCTCCCCGCAGGCCTGGCGGTCGCCGGCCACCCCAACGTCTCCCTCTGGGCCGACGGCGCCGCCATCCCCGGCTAGCCTTCCGGTCCGTGCCTGTCCATCGTCCGCAGAGGCCGCGGGCGGACTACAGCGCGCTGCCGCGGCCGATGCGGACGCGGAGGAAGTGAGTGCGTTTCTCCATGGGCAGCGCCAGAAGGGCACGTATGCGGCGGCGGAGGTCCGCGTCGCAGGGATTGTCCGGCCGGCCGGCCGCGCCCTTTCCGCGCCGGTTTTCGGTGCGGGGAGACTCAGCGTGCTTCATGGCGTGCGGCCTCCAGGATCGGAAGAAGGGCCAGATCCTTCGGTCGGCCGAGCATCCGTTTGCTTGCGATGATGTCTGCCATGCTTGCGACGTAGAGACGCGCCGTGGTGGGGCCGAGACGGAGACGGCTTGCGCGCTTTCGGACGGCTGCAAACGACTTCATGCCGGCCGGCCGGTCGATCAAATCGACAAAGAGTCCTGAAGCCGGATCTTCGATCTTGACCGTGCGCGTCAGGGCGGGGTCGGAGCGAAGGATCGGGGCTCCGAGTGCCGCCGCAAAGGAACGGATCTTCGCGTCGTCGGTCTCGATGTCACGGACGAACAGGTCAAAATCCATCGTGGTCACCGGCGCACCCCGGAGAGCGGCGCCGGAGTTCCCAATGATGATCGCCTCCAGCCTCGCTGTGGCCGAGGCACGGGCGATCCGAAGAATGATGGGTTCCGCGTTCACGCGGGCATTGGAACAGCTTTGGAGTCGCGGTTCAAGGCGTAGTACCGGCGAGTTCCTCGAGGACGATCACCGCGGCGCGCTCCGCGGCGCCGCCGCCTCCGAGCTTCGCGCGAACCTCTTCATAGCCGGCGAGCATGGCGGCACGCTGCGGAGTGTCGCCGAGAAGCGGGTCGACCGCCTCGGCCAGCCAGCCCGGGGTGGCCTCGTGCTGGATCAACTCGGGACAGATGCCGCGGCCGGCGACGAGGTTGACCATGCCGATGTGCGGCACGCGGATCAGCGCCTTCCCGATGTGATAGCTGAGGGGATGGGTGCGGTAGACGACGGCCTGGGGGCAGCCCATGAGACACGCCTCCATCGTGGCGGTGCCGGACGCGACCCACGCCGCGCGGGCCTGGCGGAGGACTTCGCGGGTGACGCCGGTGACGATCGGGATCCGGTCCGCGCCGGGGTGCCCCGCAAGAACGCCGCGCGCGATGTCCGCCACGGGTTCGGACGGTGCGGCGAGCAGGAACGAGGCGTCCGGGTGCCGTCGCGCGATCTCTCCGGCGGCTCCGGCCAGCGCAGGCAGGATGCGACGGATTTCCTGGCGCCGGCTGCCGGGGAGCAAGGCGATGCGCGGGCCGGCCCCGCGCCACGGGAGGGCCGCGGGCGGCGCGCGAAGCGCCGTGGCGGTCTCGTCGACCAGCGGGTGCCCGACGTAGTCCACGCGCAGGCCGGTGCCGCGGAAGGCATCGACCTCGAACGGGAAGATGACGGCCAGCCGGTCGATCGTACGGGCCATCGACCCGATGCGCGAACGATGCCAGGCCCACACCTGGGGACAGACGTAGTAGACGACCTTTACGCCGCGCTTCCGCAGTTCCGGCGCAAGGCGGAGGTTGAAGCCCGGGTAGTCGACGAGGATCGCGACGGAAGGCCGGCGACGGTCGACCTCCTCGAGGACATGGCGGAAGACGCGGCGGAGGAACCCGAGATGACGGAGCACTTCGACGAAGCCCATCACGGCCGTCTGGCGGACGTCGTAGAGAAGCTCCGCGCCCTCCGCGCGCAGGCGGTCGCCGCCGATGCCCCAGAGCGCGAGATCCGCCCCCCGGGCCCGCAGCGCCGCTGCGAGCGCGCCGGCGTGAAGATCCCCGGAGACCTCGCCGGCGATGACGAGGACGGACCGGCTCATGACGGGCCGGACTTCAGCCGCTGGTGGATTGCGATGGCCAGCCGGAGCGCCTCGGCCGCCTGGCGCCCGCCGACCCTCGGTTCGCTGTGCCGCGCGACGCAGTCCGCAAACGAGGCCAGTTCGTTGCGAAGCGGCTCGCCCTTCTCGATCGGGACGGCCGCGCGCACGATTCCAGCCGGTCCCTTGCGGTGGACCTCACCGTCCTGGTTCATGTAGTCGAGCGACAGGTAGGCGTCCTCCGTGAAGACGCGGATCTTCCGCATCCGCTCCGGGCTGATGCGGCTGGCGGTCACGTTGGCGATCGCGCCGTTGGCGAACGCGAGGCGGACGTTGGCGATGTCCTCCGTCGGGCTGAGCACCGGCACCCCGACGGCGCGGATGTCGGTGACTTCCGACCGCACGAGGTGGAGGATCACCTCCAGATCGTGGATCATCAGGTCCAGGATGACGCTCACCTCCGTGCCGCGCGGCGCGGCCCCCGCGCGGAGGGGAGGGTAGGGGGCCAGCCGGTGCGCCTCGATGAACCGCGGCGTTCCGGCCGCAGTCTCCAGGAACGACAGCACGGGATTGAAGCGCTCGACGTGGCCGACCTGCAGGATGAGGTGGCGGGCGTCCGCCAGCGCGACGAGTTCCTCGGCCTCCCGGGTGGTCGAGGCGATCGGCTTCTCGATGAGCAGGTGCCGACCGCGCTCGAGCAGTGCGCCGGCGACCTCGCGGTGAAGGTGGGTCGGAACCACGACGCTGGCCGCCTCGACGCTCTCCGCAAACGCCTCGAGCGACGGTGCGGCCCGCGTGCCGTACTTCGCCGCGATCTCCTCCGCCCGCACCGGGTTCGAATCGTACACGGCCTCGAGTTTCACCGCCGGCAGCGACGCATAGAGGCGCGCGTGATGCTCGCCGAGGGCGCCGACACCGACCACACCCACCCGGATGACTCCGCTCATGCCGATTCCCCCTTCACGCCGCCCTCGGGTTCGAACGCCACGAATGCCAGGCCCATGCGGTCGGCCTCGGCGACCAGGTCCTCGCGTTCCAGAAGGATCGTCCGCCGCGCCTCGACGGCCAGCGTGGTGGCGCGGACCTTGCGCAGCGACTTCATCGTGCGCAGGCCGACCACGGGGATGTCGAATCGCATGTCGTGGCCGGCCTTGGCAGCCTTTACGACGACCGCGCCCGGGCCGCCGAGCTTGCCGCCGCGAAGGATGGCCTCGTCGGTGCCTTCGAACGCCTCGACCGCCAGCACGGTGCCTTCCTTGATGACGACGGTCTGGCCGATCTCGAGTCCGCTCGCCGCCTTGGCGACGCGGCGGCCGAGCTCGATGTCCGCCGCCTCGCGGGCGTCCGGCGCGCGCCGGCCGAGCACGCCGGGCTGTGGCAGCGTCTGCTCCATGAAGCGGCTGGCCGGATGGAGGCGGACGCCCTCGCGGGCGAGCCGCTCGACCACGGCGCCGAAGATCGTTTCCGCGTTGCGTTCCCGCAGCGAGGCGAGAAGCTCGAACATCGCGCGGTCCGGGCGGAGTCTGAACAGGCTGGAGGGGGAGATCTGGCCGGCCATGACGGCGTCCGGAATGCCGGCGGAGCGGACCGCGTCGAGGAAGGCGGCCATCTGGCCGACATGCACCCAGCGCGTCTCGTCGGCG
>CAYXFW010000022.1:5804-8700 GCA_964464305.1 uncultured Verrucomicrobiota bacterium | reverse complement strand
GGACAACGGCCGATTCCGTCTCCCCGCGGAACGCGATCAGCGAAAGATGGCCGACGCCCTGGGCGCGCGCCGACGAGGCCAGAAGACGCGGATAGGCGCCGCGGCCGGCGATCAGCAGCAAGCGGGCCGGGACGGAGTGCGTCGCGGCGGGCGCCCCGCCGGAAACAGGCGGTGCCTCACCAGGAGAATTCATCGCCCTGGCCGCCGATGCGGCGCTTCAAGGTGCGTCCAAGGAGCCGGATCGACTGGCGCTTGGCATCCACGACGCCATACACGATGCGGATCGGGTTGTCGCCGCCGTAGCCCTGCGAAACCGAGTTGCGGAACCAGCGGTAGCCTTCCTGGGCAAACGCGGCGGAGATCGTCGAATTATCGAGACCGAGATTGGTGGAGTAGTTCCCGGGGCCCGCCTCGTCGATCGCCGAGCGGTAGCGGAACCGGACGCGGACGACGCGGCCGTCGAGCTGGCGCATGCGGCTGAGGAGTTCGCCCACGTTGAGCTGCTCGATGCCCGAAAGGTCGGCGGTTTCCCCGGTCGCGGGGCCGGGCGTGGTGGCGGGCGATTCGCCGGTCTCGCCGCGGATCAACGCATCGAGCCGCTGGAGTTCGTCGCGTCGCGCCCACTGGACGATGTCCGACTCCGCGTAGGTCTGGAGGGCGGAGGCGAGCAGGTCGCCGGCGGCCCGGAACTGGCTGTCGACGACGCGGGCCTTGATTTCATCCACTGCGCGGTCGGCGCGGATGTTGAGCAGGACCTGCTGCCAGTCCTTGAGCCACGCGACCAGGTCCGCGCAGTCGAGGTTCGCCGCGCGCGCTTTCATGAGATACGCATCGACGGCCGTGAACTGGGCCTCGCCCAGCATCAGGCGCGCGGCGTGCAGGGGGAAACGTGCCGGATCGCAGATCTGGAAGAAGTCGAGCAGGTCCTGGGAGCCGAGGCGGTACAGATCGTGGTCCACCTGCGCGGATCCCTCGCCCAGCCGGCGCGCCAGAGTCAGCTTCGAGCCGCGGATGCCCAGGACGTCGCCGGAGACGCCGGGGGTGTTGAGAATCGGGCGGCCGGAGAGGCTGCGGCTGTTGGACTCGAGCATCTGGTAGAGCGCGACGATCGACCGGATGCGCGTCAGCTCCGTCTCGATCAGGGGCTGGTTCGGGTGTCCCGTGTTTGCATTGCTCCAGTCCGAGAGGAGCGCGATCGCGCCGTTGTAGTTCCGCCGCGTGCACTCGGCCATGGCGCTCTGCAGAAGCTTGAGATGTGTCCGGAGATTCTCCGCCCGTCGGGCCTCCCCCGCGGCGATGGCGGGATCCGTTTCCGGTACGGGCTGCATCGGAGGCGGGGCGGGTTGCGGCATGTCGTTCGTGACGGCCGGTGGCGGCGGCGGCGGATTGGTCGTCGCGGCCGGCGGCGTCACGAGGTTGGTGGCGACCGGCGCGGGTTGGACCGGCTCCGGTTTCACCGCGGGCGTTTCGGACGGAAGCGGGGGCAGCGGCTCGGCGATCCCCGCTTCGCGGTCCGCCTGGATCCCCTTCCAGAACGGGACGATCCGGGGCCAGAAGAGAAGAAGAACATCCGCGATCACCAGCGCCACCGCCGCCGTGATCAGCACCGGCAGTTTCTTCGACTTCGGCCTGGGGACCGTGCTCGGCAGCGGGGCCGGCGCGGCGGCCGGTGCGGGCGGGGCGAAGACCGGGGGCGCCTTGGGCCGCGGGGGCTCCGGAGGCGGCGGTTGCACGGTGCGCAGGATGGTGCTGGCCCCGGGATGGGCCAGGGGCGGAAACGGCGGATGGCCCGCGCGCACGTTGGTGATGTCCGCCAGAACCGCGTCCCACCCTGCCGCGCGCTGCTCGCGGTCCTTGACCATCATCTTCTCGATCATCATCGAGAAGTTCACCGAGACGGCCGGATTCAGCTCGGCGGGGTCCGTGAGCTTCCCGTCGATCTGCTGCTGCATCGCCTCCGCCTCCGTGCAGTGCTCGAACGGGAGCACGCCGGTGACGAGGTGGTAGAGCAGGGCGCCCAGCGAGTAGATGTCCACGCGGAAGTCGATCACCTCGAGTCCGCGGACCTGCTCCGGCGACATGTAGTTCGGCGTCCCGATCGTCACCTCGCGCAGCAACTGCGCCTCCGCGCTGAGGTTGGACCGGCTGATGCCGGAGAAATCCGCGATCTTGATGATGCCGTCCTCGTCGACCAGGATGTTGCCCGGCTTCAGATCGCAATGGATCAGCCCGGCCTTGTCCCACGCGTACTGCAGCGCGCGCGCCACCGAGTCCGCGATCGTCAGCGCGTCGGCTTCCGAAAGGACCCCCTTGCGCGCCAGCCAGCTCGCCACGCTGTAGGCCGCGACGTACTCCATGATGAAGTAATTGAGCCCGTTCGACTGCCCCGCCTCGTGAAGCATCAGAATGTTCGGATGCTTGAGCATGGCCACCGAGTTCGCCTCGAGGCGGAACTGCGCCATTGCCGTGGGGTCGGTCGCGAGCTCCGGGCGCAGAACCTTGACCGCCACAATACGATCGAGCGATCGCTGACGCGCCTTGAAGACCACCCCCATGGCACCGTCGCCGACCTTCTCAAGTATCTCGTATCCAGGGATTTCGATATTCAGCATGTCGCTCCCCGCGCGGACCGTTCTCCAAGCGCCCCGGCCCGATGACCGGAGGTTCCGACGACTATAGGGGGGACGGCGTGCCGCGGCAACTGAAAACCCCCGGGCGGCCCGGGCTCTTCCGGCTTGTAGCCCCGGCGCGATCTTCCTATGCTGCGCGATCGTTCCGCTGCGGCGGACATGGGGAGACGGGGTATGGCGGACACGGCGCACGCGGCGGGACAGACGATTCACGGGTTCGAGGTTCTTGCCGTTACGCCGCTTCCCGACCTCCGGGCCACCGCGAC
>CAYXFW010000022.1:0-5794 GCA_964464305.1 uncultured Verrucomicrobiota bacterium | reverse complement strand
GCAAGAGCGGGGCGCGCCTCCTCCACCTCGCTGCCGCCGATCCCGAGAACCTGTTCGCCGTCGCCTTCCGAACGCCGCCGGAGGACGACACCGGCCTCCCGCACATCCTGGAGCACACCGTGCTGTGCGGCTCGCGACGCTACCCCGTGAAGGATCCGTTCGTCGAACTGCTGAAGACCAGCCTCGCGACGTTCCTCAACGCGATGACCTACCCCGACCGCACGGTCTACCCGTGCGCGAGCATGAATGCGCGCGACTTCACCAATCTCATGCGCGTCTATTGCGACGCCGTCTTCCATCCGCGCATCACCGAGGAGCACTTCCGCCAGGAGGGCCACCATCTCGACGTTGCCGAGCCGGGCAACCCGGCCAGCCCCCTCGCCGTGAAGGGGATCGTGTTCAACGAGATGAAGGGCGTGTATTCCACGCTCGACGGCGTCATCCAGCGCACCGCGGCCGGCCTGTTCCCCGACAACGCCTACGGCCGCGATTCGGGCGGCTCTCCGGAGGCGATCCCCTCGCTGACCTACGCGCAGTTCCGCGCCTTCCACGCGCGCTACTACCACCCCTCGAACGCCTTCTTTTTCCTGTACGGCGATACGCCGCTCGCCCCGCATCTTGAGCTGCTCGACCGCGAGTTTCTTGCCGCCTTCGACCGGCTGGCCATCGACACCACCATCGCCCCGCAGGCGCGCTGGACCGCGCCGCGCCGCGTCACCGCCCCGTATCCCGCCGCCGAGGGCGAGACGCCCGCCCGCAAGTCCGCGTTCGTCATGGAGTGGTTCGCCAACCCGCTGACGGATCCCGAGACCACGCTCGCCATGGGCGTGCTCGGCGAAGTCCTCCTCTCGCACGAGGGAAGCCCGCTGCGCCGCGCGCTCGTCGAATCGCGCCTCGGCGAGGACCTCGTCGCCGAGGGCTACTCCACCTACCGCCGCGACACCAGCTTCGGCGTCGGTCTCCGCGGCATCGATGTCGCACACGCTGGCGACGTCGAGCGCCTCATCCTCGACACCCTGCGCGGCGTCGCCGACCGCGGACTCGAGCCCGGCCCGCTCGACTCCGCCTTCCACCAGTTCGAACTGGCCGCGCTCGACATCCCCTCGTCGTTCCCGCTGGTCCTCATGGACCGCGTGTTCGCCATGTGGCTGTACGACGCAGATCCGCTGACGATGCTCCACATCCGGAGCCACCTCGCCTCGCTGCGCGAACGCAGCCGCGCGGAACCGGGCTTCTTCGAAAACCACCTGCGACGGCAGATTCTCGACAACCCGCATTGCCTGGCCATGACCTTCGTGCCCGATCCCGCGTTCCACCGCCGACGCGAGGCGGAATTCGCCCGGCGCATGGAAACCGTGCGCGCCGGGCTCGCCCCGGCAGAGATTGCGCGCATCGACCGGGAGGCGCGCGCGCTCGAGCGCTCCCAGGAGGCGCCCAATTCGCCGGAGGCGCTGGCCACCCTCCCGCGCCTGCGGCGCGCCGACGTGCCCATCGAACCGCAACGCCTGCCGGTCGAGACCGCCACCGTCGCCGGCCGCCCGCTGCTGCGCGCCGAGACGTTCTCCAACGGCGTCGGCTACCTGCGGCTCGCCGTCGACCTGCGCGGGCTCGATGCGGACCTATGGGACTACCTGCCGCTGTTCGTCGACGGGCTCACGAAGACCGGCGCCGCGGGCGAGGACTACGCCGTCGCCGCGGAACGCGAAGCCGCCGCGTGCGCGGGCATCGGCGCGTCGGTGTCCACCGGCGGGCGCGCGAACGATCCCACGAAGGTGCAGCCGTTCCTGCACCTCGCAACACATGCCCTGGACGACCGGATCGATCGCATGCTCGACGTGCTCCGGAACCGCATTCTTTCCGCCGATTTCACCGACGTCGCCCGCCTGCAGACCCTGCTGGTCCAGCATCAGACCGGCCTGCGCGAGGCGGTCGTCCCCTCGGGCAATGCCTTCGCCGCAAGCCGCGCGCAGCGCGGACTGTCGGACAACGCGGCGCTGGCCGAACGGTTCGGCGGCGTGTCGCAGGTCCGCTTCGCGCAACGGCTGGCCGAGGGGCTGCCGTGCGATCTCGCCGGCCTCGCCCGGGCGATGGAGCGGATCCGCAAGGTCCTGCTCGCGCGCGGGCGCCTGACCGCGTCGTTCGTCGGCTCGGACCACGCCCACCGCCGCGTCGCCGCCTGGTACGCGGCGCTGCTCGGGGAGCTGCCCGACACCCCGGTCGCGCCGGCCACGCCCGCCGCGGCGGCGCGGCCCTCCGGTCCCGAGGGCATCGCGGTCCCGGCGGAAGTCGCATTCGTCGCCCAGGCCTTCCGCGCCGTCGCCGCGGACCACCCGCTCGCCCCGGCCCTGCTCGTCCTGGCGACGCGGCTGTCGCTGGACTTCCTGTGGACCGAGATCCGCGTGAAGAACGGCGCCTACGGATGCCGCGCGGCGTTCTCCCAGAGCGTGGGCCTCTTCTCGCTCGGCAGCTACCGGGATCCGCGGATCCGCGAAACGCTGAATGTCTATTCGAGGATCCCCGACTACGTCGCGACGGGAATGGACTTCTCCACCGACGCCGTCGAGCAGAGCGTCATCGGCGCGCTGAAGGCCCTCGACCGGCCGATCCGGCTCGAGGGCGCCGTCGCCACCGCGCTGGACCGCCACCTGACCGGGGCCGACGAGCCCTTCCGCCGCCGCTTCCGCGAACGGCTGCTGGCCGTGTCCGGCGCCGAACTGCGCCGCGTCGCGGAGGAAATCGTCCGCCCGGGCCTGGCCTCCGCCCCGATCTGCGTGGTCGCCGGCCGGAGCATGCTGGAGTCCGCCGCGGCCGATCTGCCGGGGCTGCACATCGAGGACCTGTGAACGAACCGCTGCTCGAGATCCGCGATCTCGCGGTCGACTTCAACCAGTCGGGGACGGCCGTCCATGCGGTTCGCGGCGTCGACCTCGACATCCGTCGCGGCGAGATCGTCGGCATCGTCGGCGAGAGCGGGTCGGGCAAGTCCGTCACCGCGCTCTCGGTCCTCCAACTCCTGCGCGGCGTCGCAAGCTACCCCCGCGGATCCATCCGCCTCCACGGGGGCGGCGAGGCCCTCGAACTGATGGGTGCGCCGGAGGCCCGCATGCGGGCCATCCGGGGCAACCGCATCTCGATGGTCTTCCAGGAGCCGATGACCTCGCTCAACCCGCTGCACACGATCCACCGCCAGATCGCCGAGGCCATGGCCCTGCACGGCGGGCCGCGCGGCGCGTCCGCGCGGGACGTGACGGCCGAATGGCTCGAACGCGTCGGCCTGCGCGAGGCGAAGAAGCGGCTCGACGCCTACCCGCACCAGTTGTCCGGCGGACAGCGCCAGCGCGTCATGATCGCCATGGCCCTGGTGAACCGGCCGGACCTGCTGATCGCGGACGAGCCGACCACCGCCCTCGATGTCACCATCCAGGCCCAGATTCTCGAACTCTTCGCCTCGCTGCAGAAATCGCTGGGCATGGCGATGCTGTGGATCACGCACGACCTCGGCCTCGTCCGGCGCATCGCGGACCGCGTGGTCGTGATGCAGGGCGGGCGCGTCGTCGAAACCGGCCCCTGCGCCCGCGTCTTCGAGGCTCCGGAACACCCCTACACGCAGAAACTCGTCGGCTCCGCCCCGTCGGGCGCGCCGCCCCCGGTGCCGCCGGAGGCCGCCGAGGTGCTGGCGGTGGACGGGCTCAAGGTCCATTTCCCGGTCCGCGCCGGACTGTTGCGGCGGACGGTGTCGCACATCCGCGCCGTGGACGGCGTCGCATTCCGCCTGCGCGAGGGCATGTCCCTCGGCATCGTCGGCGAAAGCGGCTCGGGCAAGACCACCGCGGCGCTCGCCGTCCTCCGCCTGATCGCCCGCAGCGCCGCGGACCTGCACGGCTCGATCGTCTTCGCCGGCCGGGACCTGGCGACGATGTCCTCCGCGGCCGTCCGCCCGCTCCGGCGCAATCTGCAGGTCGTCTTCCAGGATCCGTTCGGCTCGCTGAGTCCCCGCATGCCGGTCGGCGCCATCGTGGGGGAGGGGCTCGAACTGCACCGGCGCGACCTGGATGCCGCCGGACGCGACGCCGAGGTGGCCGACACCCTCCGCCGCGTCGAGCTCGACCCCGAGGCCCGCCACCGCTACCCGCACGAGTTCTCCGGCGGCCAGCGCCAGCGCATCGCCCTGGCCCGCGCGCTCGTGCTCCGCCCGAAGGTTCTCATCCTCGACGAGCCGACCTCGGCGCTCGATCTCACGTTGCAGAAGGAGATCCTCGACCTCCTGCGCACCCTGCAGGCGCGGGAACGGATCGCCTACGTCTTCATCAGCCACGACCTCCGCGTCATCCGCGCCGTGTGCCACGAGGTGCTCGTCATGCGGCACGGACGCGTGGTGGAGCAGGGGCCGGCGGACCGGATCTTCCGCGAGCCGGGCGACGACTACACGCGCGCCCTGCTCGCCGCCGCCTTCGAGTTCAAGGCGATCGGGAAGGATGCCGCATGAGCGCCTTCCGCCTGTCGCCCATGTCCCGCCGCCGCCTCGCGGTCTTTCGCGCGAACCGCCGGGGCGTCTGGTCGCTGCGCCTCTTCCTGCTCACCCTCGCCATCGCCCTGCCGGCGGAGTTCGTCGCGAACGACCGCCCGCTCGCCGTGCGCGCCGGGGGCCACTGGTTCTTTCCCGTGATGCAGGAAGTGCCCGAGACCGCCCTCGGCGGCGTCTTCGCCACCCCGGCCGATTTCCGCGACCCCTTCGTCGCCGGGGATCTCGTCGCCAAGCGCGGCGGCTTCATCCTCTGGCCGCCCGTGCCCTATGCCCACGACACCATCGACCTCGATTCCGAGACGCCCGCGCCTGCTCCGCCGTCGCGGCGGCACTGGTTCGGAACGGACGACCAAGGGCGCGATGTGCTCGCCCGCGCGATCCACGGTCTGCGCCTCTCCATCGTCTTCGGCTTCACCCTCACGCTCCTCAGCTCCGTCGTCGGCGTCCTCCTTGGCCTCTGGCAGGGCTACGCCGGCGGCTGGATCGACCTGGTCTTCCAGCGGTTCATGGAACTCTGGGGCGCGATGCCGCGGCTCTTCATCCTGATCATCATGTCTACCGTGATCGATCCGAGCTTCGTCTCGCTGCTGGGGATCCTCATGCTGTTTTCGTGGATGAGCCTCGTGCATGTCGTCCGGGCCGAGACGCTGCGCGCCCGCAACTTCGACTATGTCCGCGCGGCCCGCGCGCTCGGCCTCTCCGGGTTCCGCACCGCGCTGCGGCACGTCCTGCCCAACTCCATCGTCGCCGCGCTGACCTACCTGCCCTTCATCCTCGCCGGCTCGCTCACGATGCTCACCTCGCTCGACTTCCTCGGCCTCGGCCTGCCGCCCGGGTCGCCGTCGCTGGGCGAGATGCTCCAGCAGGGCAAGACCAACCTCCACGCGCCGTGGCTGGGCCTGACCGCCTTCGCCGTGCTGGCCGTGCTGTTCACGCTGGTCGTCTTCATCGGCGAGGCCGTGCGCGACGCGTTCGATCCGCGCAAGTCCGCCGGGAAGGCCACGCCATGACCTCCTACATCCTCCGCCGTCTCCTGCTGATGATCCCGACGCTGTTCGGCGTCCTGCTCGTCAACTTCGCCATCATCCAGTTCGCGCCCGGCGGCCCCGTGGAGCAGATCATCGCCCAGGTGCGCGGCATCGACGCCGACGCCGCGGGCCGGATCAGCGGATCGACCGGACGTGAAACCGCCGGCCCGTCCGCCGCCTCGGGCGCCGCCTCGGTCACCTCGCGAAAGGCGAACGCCGGCGCTCCGTCCGCGGCCAACGC
>CAYXFW010000021.1:0-14893 GCA_964464305.1 uncultured Verrucomicrobiota bacterium | reverse complement strand
GGACCCGCAGCTCGAAGTGGAGGTGCTGGCGCCGCCGCCGGAGTTCTTCCACGAGCGCCCGACGGTGACGCGGTCGACGAACAATCCGCCGGCCCACTACCTGCTCAACGCCAACGCGATCATCCTGCGAATCCGGCACGGGAAGACGGTTTTCGTGCTCGGCGGCGACATCGAGTCCGAGGACCAGCGGCTCAGCCTCCTGCCGTCGCTGCCGCCGGGCAAACTGAAGTGCGACGTGCTGATCGCGCCGGGCCACGGCCTCCACGCGCTGCCGGCGTTCGCCGAGGCGACCCGGCCCTCAGTGGTCGCGGTCAGCCTGTTCCCCCGCTGGGCTAGGGGAATGCCCGCGTGGAAGGTGTATGGGGCGGTCGGCGCCCGGGTGCTGTGCACCGGCGTCCACGGCAACATCGAATTCGTATCCGACGGCGAGCGCTTCACGACGAAGGTGCAGCGCGAGTAGGGCGTCCGCCGCCCGCGACCGCCTCGCGACGGGCTATTTCGGGATCGACGGCGCCAGTGGGCGGCCCTTGTGGTCCACCGCGTCGGGATAGTCCCGCCGGATTTCGTCGAAGAGCGCGGCGGCCTCGGTCTTCTTTCCCGCCTCGAGATACTGGTGTCCCAGGTGGAAGCGGGCGTAGGCGCCGACCTGGACGCCGTTGCCGTACATGCAGTCGCCGAAGTCGGCGATCGCGCGCTTGAGGTAGTCCTCCCGCTCCGCGCCCTCCGCCATCTGCCCGAGGTAGAGAAGCGCGCAGCCGGTGCGGTTCGCCTTGGGGAACTTCTCGATCAGCGTCTTCAGGCTCTCCTTCGCCTCCGGGCTTCTCCATTGCCGGTTGGCGACCTGGTAAAGGCGCTCGATCTCGCCCCGTTCCTCCGCGGTGTACGCGGCCCGGTCCTGCTCGCCGCGGGCGACGAACCGCTCGCGCAGTGTCGCGCGGTTTGCGGTGGACGTCCCGCCGGTCTCCGCGGGCACAGCCTTCTCGAGCTGCTTCACGCGGTCCTCCAACTGTCGGACGCGCTCCTCCAGGGCCTGGATCTGGGAATCCTTCGATTCCGCCGCCCGCAGCGTCGCCGCCGACGCAACGAACAGAAGCACCCACATGCCGACCATCGCCCGACGTCTCATGGCGTACCCCTTCCTGATCCGGGAACTCTACGACCCCGACCGCGCGTTCCGCAAGCGCCAGGTCGGCTCCGAATCCGCCCCCGGAGACGTCCGGCACAGCCCGCGCGGCCTGCGCCGGGGGGCTTTCGCGCGTTGCCAACCCGGGCGCGCGGGCGCAGGATGTTGCTCCGCGCAGACCGGGAGATCCATCATGCGAACCATCGTATCCGCCGCCCTCCTGTTGGCCGCGTCGTTTGCGGCGGACCCGTCGCCCGGGCCCGACGCCGCCGGGTCGTCCCCTCCCCGCCTCACGCCGCGGCCGGCGCGGGTCGCGGGGGTGGCGGCGCCCGTGCTCCCGCTGGACAGCCGCTGGCGTTTCGCCCCGGCCGCCCCGGAGGACCCCGGGCGCGCGATGGGGGACGCCGGAACGATGCGGGCGTGGCCGGAAATCGAAGTTCCCGGCGAGTGGGCCATGCAGGGTTTCGTCGTCGCGACGGGAGCGCCGGCGGCGTATTGGCGCGAGTTCGACGTGCCGGCAGACTGGGCGGGACGCCGGGTACGGCTCCGGTTCGACGCGGTGCACAGTCTCTGTTCCGTATGGGTCAACGGAGTGCCCGTCGGAACCAACGAAAGCTGTTTCGCCCCGTTCGAGTTCGACGTGACGGCGGCGCTCCGGCCGGGCCGAAATGCCATCGCCCTGTCGGTGACGAGCGAGTCGACGGCCGATTTCCTCGCAAGCGCGACCCAGTACGCAGCACACCCGCTCGGCGGGATCACGCGGAAAGTCTGTCTCTTCGCACTGCCCGCGGCGCACGTCGCGGAGCAGATCGTCGAAGCGGACTTTGATCCCGTCGCTTCGAACGGCGTTCTGTTCGTCCGGGCGCGCGTGGACGGCGCGGGCGCCGGCGCCGGCCTGAGGATCGCGCTCCTCGACCGCGACGGCACGGTCGCCGCATCGGCCCGGGTTCCCGTCGACGGCGGCCGCGCATCGGCGCGCATGGTCCTGCGCTCCGTCCGGGCGTGGGAGCCGGAGCACCCGAACCTCTACGCGCTCTCGACGGAGCTTCTCGACGGGGAAGCCGCCAGCGAGCGAATCGAGCAACGGGTCGGATTCCGCCGCATCGAGGTTCGAGGCCATCGCCTGCTCGTCAATGGCGTCCCCATCAAGCTGCGCGGCGCGAACCGCCACGAGGTCCATCCGGCGCGCGGGCGGAGCCTCACTCCGGAGCTGTGGCGCAGGGATGCGGAGCTGTTCCGGGCCGCCAACTGCAATTACGTCCGCACAAGCCACTATCCGCCCGCCGGGGAGTTCCTGGACGCGTGCGACGAGCTGGGGCTGTTCGTCGAGTGCGAGGCCGCCCTCTGCTGGGTCAAGCACTCCGCCAATCCGGCATGGAAGGAGCGGAGCCCCCTGGATCCTGAGCTTCTCCCGTACCTTCTCCGCGCGAACCTCGCCAATGTCGCGGCCAACCGGAACCATCCCTCGGTCCTCCTGTGGTCCCTCGCCAACGAGTCGCTCTGGACCCCGCTGTTCGAGGAGGTCCACCGCCAGGTTCGCGCCACGGACCCGACGCGGCCGGTTTCGTTCCACGACCAGGCGTGGGGGACACCCGCCCACGCGGCCAGCCGGACGGAAGTGGCCAACCACCACTACCCGGACGAGGCCGGTCCGGCGCGCTGCGACGGCTTCGACCGGCCGGTTCTCTTCGGCGAATACGCCCACGTCCAGACCTACAACCGCCGCGAGATTGCCGCCGATCCCGGCGTGCGGGACGACTGGGGCCGCGGTTTCGCGCGCATGTGGGAGCGGGTGCAGGCGCACGATGGATGCCTCGGCGGCGCGATCTGGGCCGGGATCGACGATGTCTTCTGCATGCCCGACGGCCGGTTTGTCGGCTACGGCATGTGGGGCGCGATCTGCGACGGTTGGCGGCGCGCCAAGCCCGAGGCCTGGCATGTCTTCCAGACCTATGCGCCGGTCCGCATCGGGGTCCGCTCGCTTCCGCCGCCCGCCGCGGGCGTGGCGCTCCGCGTGCCGGTGACAAACCGCCATCACTTCACCGACCTCTCGGAGGTCCGGATCGCCTGGCGGTGCGGCGGTCGCTCGGGAACTCTGCGGGGCGCGGTTACGCCCGGTACAACGGGGGAGCTCGTGTTGCCGGCCGACCTGCGGCCCGCGCCCGGCGATGAGCTGCGTCTGACGTTCACCGATCCCCGCGGCGTGGTCTGCCAGAACGCCGTGGTGCGGATCGAAGGCGGAGATCCGGCGCCGCGGCCCATGGTCCCCGCCGGCGCCGCGGAGCTGGCGGCCGACATGGACACCGGCCGCATCCGCTCCGTCGCCGCCGGCGGAAACCAGTTCATATGCGGCGGGCCGGAGCTTGCGGTGCTCCCGCTCCGCGGCGAGGAATGCCAGCCCGTGGATCTGGGTACGTGGCCGCCGTTGAACGATCCCTGCGGCGGATGGAAGGCGGAATCCGTGGCGGCGTCCGACGGAACGAACGGCCTCCGCATCCTGCGCGTGCGGGGCGCGTATGACGGCTTCCACGGCTGTTTCGTCGTCTCCGTGTCCCCGGACGGCGAGGTCGGGGTCGAGTACCGCTTCACGGCCGGGAAGCCGGTCGATCCGCGCCAGTGGGGCATGATCCTCCGCCTCCCGGCCTCCTTCCGCCGTCTTGCGTGGGAGCGGGACGGGCAGTGGTCGCTGTATCCGCCGGATCACATCGGGCGGACGCGCGGCGAAGCGATCGCGGCCGTGGCGCAGACGTCCCGGCCCTATCCCAACCCCGCGCCGGACCGGCCGTGGAAGGACGATCCCTCCCCGCTGGGCGGAAACGACTTCTCCGCGACGCGGACCGGGCTCCGCTGGATGGAGCTGACGGACGACCGGGGGCACGGCGTCCGCCTGGAGGGTTCCGGCGTCCTCGCCGCGCGGGCCTTTGTGGACGACCATGGCACCGGCCTGTTCGTCTGCGGGTTCCACACCGGCGGCGGAGACCGTTTCTTCAACCCCCACTTCGCGGCCGAGCGCAGGCCGTTGAAGAAGGGCGACGTTCTCGAGGGTCGGTTCCGGGTCCGGTTGTTCATGCCGGGCGGATGATGGCCGCCGGAGCGCCGACCCGTCACAGGGTCCGGTTCCTCCGACCGGTCACCCCGCGGGCGGCAGGTCGTTGCGGCGAGTGCGGCGGGGTGGGATGCCCATGCGATACGCGGCGGAGGCGAGCGCGTGGGAGGTGGCGGGACCGGCGACGAGAAGGAACACGGTCAGCAACGCCGCCTTCCCGAAATGCTGCGCGCCGAGGGCGACGGCGGCAAGCAGGAGGAGCGTGACGCCGAAGACGCCAACCTTTCCGGCGGCGTGGAGGCGGCAGTAGACGTCGGGCAGCCGGATGTAGCCGGTCACGGCGACGACGGAGAAGGCGGTGCCGAGAAGCACCGCGATGATCGCCAGGGCCTGGAGCGCGGTCGTCATGTCCGGTCCTCCGGTCTGCCGCGCTCCGCCAGGTGCCGGGCGAAGACGAGCGTGCCGATCACGCCGAGCGCGGCGATGGCGAGCGCGATGTCGACGTACATCGGCGCCGACCGCAGCAGCGAGAGCAGCACCAGGGCCGCGATCGTCAGCGCACCGGTCAGGTCCGCGCCGAGGAGCCGGTCGACCACGTTCTCGCCGCGCCATACGCGGCCGACACAGACGGCGATCAACACCACGTGAATCGCCAACGCGGCCTGCAGGACGAACTCGAACGCGGCGGTCATCGCCCGCCCCCTTCCGCCGTCCGCGCCGCCGCGGGGCCCTCGAGCAGTTCGCACCGCCGCGCCTGGTCCGTGTCGGCCGTGCACGCGCTGGCATCGACATCGAGGCAATGCACGTACAGCGTTCCATCCCGGCCGATCTCGACGACCATCTCGCCCGGCGTCACCGTGATCGCATGGGCGCTGAGCGCGAGCCCCGCTTTCGTGCGGCAGCCCGAGCGGACCGCGAGAATACCCGGCCGGATCGGCAGGGAGGGCTTCATGACAAGGACCGCCACCTGCACGCCGCATTTCACGATGTCCGCCGCAAGCCTCGCGACAAAGCGCAGGCCCGCTCCCAGGGTTGCGGCGACGCTCCGCGAGGCCGTCCCGGCTGCCGGCGCGGGCAGCATCGCGAGCACCGCGGCCGTGACGAGCGCGCCCAGCGCGACATTGCCGGGATGTGCGCTTCCCGTCAGCGCAACATAGGCGAGCAGCAGCAGCATGCCCATCAGGATGCGGCGGGTACCCCGGCTCACGGCGCACCTCCGTCGTTCAGAACGGCCCGGTGCAGGAGGGACGGATGGACGATGTCCGTCGCGACTCTGTCCGCCAGCCGCAGCAGCGGCTCGGCAAAGACGCCGAGCGCCACACACATGGCGATCAGCAGCGCCGGCGCGGCCAGGCTGTCGCCCGCGGGCGGCTTTGCGGCGGGGCCGGCGGCGCGCGGCGTCCACCAGACAAGCTGGTAGGCCCGGACGGTGTAGATGAGGCTCACCCCCCCCGCAGCGGCCAGCAGCGCGAGCACCAGAAAGCGTTCCTCTCCCGCCCCGCTCCGGAAGAGCATCCACTTGCCGATGAAGCCGTTCATCGGCGGGACGCCGGCCAGGGCGAGCCCGCCGAGCAGGAACAGCGCGCCGGCCGCGGGCAGCGCCGCGCCGAGGCCGCGGAGCGCGTCGAAGGCCGCCGAGTGCCCCGGCGCGCGGCTGGCCATCGCGCCGGCGATCATCAGCAGCGCCGACTTGATCAGCGCATGGTTCACGGCGAGCACGATCGCGGCCGCGAGCGCCGCAGGACTGCCCCACGCAATGGCGACAAGCATCAGGCCGACCTGGGCGAGCGTCGAGTAGGCGAGCATCCGCTTGGCATGGTGCGTGCCGATCGCTCCGAGGCTTCCGACGGCCACGCCCGCGATACCGACGGCGAGCAGCACGGGGCGGAACGGGCCGTCCATCAGCGGCAGAAAGAGCGCGCCTCCGCGGATCAGCACGTAGACGCCGAGCTTGACGATGACCGACGAGAGCATCGCCGAGACGGGCGTCGGCGCGGCGGCGTGGAAGTCGGGCTGCCAGAAATGGAACGGCACGCCGGCACACTTGCAGAGCGCATAGACGAGCAGGAAGACCGCGCCCGTCGCGGCCAGCGGGTGGCCCGGTTGCGCCGCGATCCGGCGGGCCAGGTCGGCGAGGTTCAGCGTCCCGTACGCCGCGTAGAAGACCCCGCACGCGATCAGCAGGCTCAGACCCGCGATCAGGCTGATGTAGAAATATTTGAAGGCAGCCTCCGGTCCGCCGGCGTCGCGCGCGGAGGCCGTCAGCGCGGCGCCGGAGATCACGATGAGCTCGGTGCACACGAAGAGATGGAAGAGGTCACCCGCGAGGAAGGCGCCCGACAACCCCGCGGCGAGCGCCAAGAAGAGCGGGAAGAACGCGGGCTCGTCCCGGACCGCCGGATCGCGGGAGCCCCACGCATAGAGTCCGCCCGCGGCGAACACGGCGCCGGCGAGCACGACGAAGGTGGCGGACAGAAGATCCCCCGTGAATGCGATGCCGAACGGCGCGGGCCATCCGCCCATCTGAAAGACCACCGGGCGGCCGGTCATCCACACCTCACTCAGCAGGACCGCGCCGGCCAGGAGTCCGCCCAGCAGCAGGGCGAGCGACACCGCCGCCTGGAGCCGGCGCCGGCGCGCCAGCAACAGCGCCGCGCCCACCCCGGCGAGGGGGAGCAGGAACGGTAGAATGGCGGTGGCCCCGTTCATCGGTCAGTGCTTCAACTCCGTGAACCGGTCCATGTCGGCCGACCGGTGGCGGACGGTGAGGAGGAGCAGTAGGGCGAGCACGAACGAGAACCCGCCCATGCCGATGACGATGGCGGTCAGGATCAACGCCTGCGGCAGGGCATCGCTGTGCGTACCGCCGAGCGTCGCGTAGGCGGCGACCGCGCCGTCGTACGCGCCGACCGTGAGCAGGAAGAGATTCAGCGCGTTCGACAGGATGACCAGGCCGATCGCGGAGCGGACCACGTTGCGCTGGAGCAACTGGTAGACGCCCGCGCCGAAGAGCCCGCCGATGGCCAGGGCGAGGAGGAGGTTCACGACGGCGCCCCCTCCTCCGCGACGGTCCGCGGATCGCCGAACGACTCGAGCATATGGACGGCGCTGCCAAGCACCGTCAGGCAGATCGCGAGTTCAAAGGCCATCGCGGTGCCCAGGTGGACACCCGGCGGCAGGGGCAGTCCAAGGGCGTGGCCGAAATCGAACGGCGAGAAGAACGCCTGTCCCGCCAGCACGGGCGCCGCGGCCCCGGCCACCGCAAGCGCAAGGCCGGCGCCGATCAGCGGACGCGGACGCGCCCAGTGCAGCCGGCGCCGCGTCACGCCGGGGCCGAAGACGAATTGCCAGAGCGCGACGCCGAGGCTTACGGTGACGCCCGCGGTGAAGCCATCCCCGGGCTGGTCGTGGCCGTAGAGGATGCGCGTCGCCGCCAGCACCAGGGCCAGCGGCAGGATGACCCACGCGAGGAATTGAAGAAAGACCGAGGTGCGCGGTCCGGCGATGCCCTGCGTGGCGTCCGCCCGGCGCGCGACGGCCGCGCGGCGGCGCGCGGTCCCGCGCAGCAACAGGGCGACAGCCAGTCCGGCGGCGCCGAAGACGGTGATCTCGATCAGCGTGTCGTAGCCGCGGAAGTCGACGACGATCGAGCCGACCACATCGCTGGCGCCGGTCCGCGCGACGGCATTGGCCTCGTAGAACGGCGTGACCGCGCTCCCCCGCGGCCGCGACTCCAATGCGGCATAGGCTACCGCCGCCATCACCGCGCCCGCGGCCACCGCGACGGCCAGACCCCGCAGCCGATCCGCGGACGCGCCCGGGGACGGCCTCCCCGCGGCGGCGGACGGCGCGCGCGGCAGGTGCTTGAGGGCAAGGACGAGGAGGACGGTCGTGAGGATGTCGACGACCACCTGCACCAGCGCCACGTCCACCGCCGGTTCCAGCGCGATGTAAAGCGCGACGCTGAGTCCCGACGCCGCGAGCGCCAGGATGGCCAGGATATCGCTTCGCAACCGCGCGCTGACGAGCGCGGCCCCCAGCGCCACCAGTGCGGCGAAAGCCCGCACCCAGCCGGCGGCCGACGTGTCCCCGTGCGGATCCCCTCCGGGCAACGGCACGGCGCCGAAGAGGGCCAGCAGCACACCCACGGCCGCGAGCATGGCGACGAGGTACCGGCGGAGACGTCCATCCTGAACGCGCACCATGCGCGCGGCCGCCGCGTCCACGCCCCTCATGAGGTATTCGTAGGCCCGGTCGCCCCATGTCCACGCCCCGCCCTCGCCCTCAAGGTTCCGCGCCCGACGCCGCTGCAGAAAGACTGCCACACCCAGGCTCATCGCCACGCCGCCGAGCAGCAAGGGCGTCGTCACACCGGTCCACACGGCCAGGGAGACCTTGACCGTCCCGCCATGGGCCGCCTCGGCGGCCTGGGCGAAGAACACGGCGAGGCCGGCCGGTTCCGGCAGCAGCGCAAAGATCAGGGACACGACGGCCGGGATGGCGGGCGCCAGGATCATCAGGGCCGGCGCCTCGTGCGCATGCCCGGCCGCCTCCGCGGGACGGCCGAGGAACGTCCGCGCGATCAGCGTCGCCGCCTGCGCGAAGATCATGCTGCCGGCGAGTACCGTGGCCGCGGTCATCGCAAGATCGAAGATGCTGGAATCGCTCGGATGGACCGCCGTCGCGATGAGCGTCTCCTTCGCAAGGAAGCCCGCCAGCGGAGGCAATCCGGCCATCGACAGCGCCGCCACGACGGCGACGGCGAACGTGGCCGGCATCGCGTGGCGGAGCCCGCCCAGACGTCGCAGGTCGCGCGTACCGGCCGCGTGCTCGACGATCCCGGCGACCATGAAGAGCGAGCTCTTGTAGAGCGCGTGGGCGAAGACGCCGATCACGAGGGCCTTGAACGCGATGGCGGTATCCTGGCCGATCAGCATCATCAGCACGCCGAGCTGGCTGACGGTCGAGTAGGCCAGCACGGCCTTCATGTCGTTGCGGCGGAGCCCGCGGTACGCGCCGACGAGCATCGTCACGAGGCCGGACAGGCTGAGCAGCCAGAACCACATCTCGGTTCCGCCGAGCATGGGATTCAGCCGCGCCATCAGGTAGATGCCCGCCTTGACCATCGTGGCCGAGTGCAGGTAGGCGCTGGCCGGCGTCGGCGCGGCCATGGCGTCCGGCAGCCACGTGTGCAGCGGGAACTGCGCGCTCTTGCTGAAGGCGCCGGCGGCGATCAGCACCAGCATGACGGGATACAGCCGGTGCCCGCGCAGGCCGTCGCCCGCAGCGCGCAGCGCGTCGAACCCAACCCCGCCGGCCACATGCGCGAGCAGGGCAAACCCCGCCAGCAGCGCGGCGCCGCCGGCCCCGGTGACCAGCAGCGCCTTGAGCGCGGCGCGCCGGGCCGCGGGATCCTCCCGACGGTGGGCGATCAACAGGTACGACGCGACGCTGGTCCCCTCCCAGAAGACGAAAAGCGTGAACAGGTCGCCTGCCAGCACGAGACCGAGCATGGACGTCATGAAGGCGAGCAGGGTCGCCAGGAAGCGGGCCGGTGCGGGATCGTGGTCGAGGTAGAAACCCGCGTAGAGCGTCACCAGCGCTCCGATCCCGGTGATGAGCAGCGCGAAGAGCAGGCTGAGGCCGTCCAGTTGCAGCGTGAAGGCGAGCCCGGCGGAGGGCATCCACGGCAGAACCAGCGACGGCGCACCGCCCGCAATCACGGCCGGAATCCGCGTCGCCAGCCACGCCGCCGCCGCCAGCGGCAGCGTCGCCAGGATCGCGCCCAAAACGCGGGGGCGGCGGAGCGCAGCCGGGCCGGCCCCGCTGGCGGCCGCCAGCGGCGCGCCCACAAGGCACAGGAGAAGCGGTGCTGCAAGGCCCCAATCCATGGCGCGGGAACGTAGCACGCAAGTCCGCGCCGGTCCACTTCCCGGGGATTATCCCCACCGCCTCAAGCGCTTTGCTCCGGCGGCCGGACCGCGATAGGATGCGGGCTTCATGAATTCGCGGTTCCATCGCACGGCAGGATCCCTCGCGGCGTTTTCGGGCGTTGCGTTGCTGCTCGCCGCGGCGGGGCGGGCGGCGGACCCGGCGGCATCGCGCACGCTGTCGCTCGACGACTGCATCCGCGAGGCGCTGGCGCGAAACCACGAATTGCGGATCGCGCGGTACGAACCGCAGATCGCCTCGAACCGGTTGCGGCTGGCCCACGCGGACTACGATCCGACACTGAAGATCGACGCGGAACGCGAGACCGAGGAGGCGCCGGGCGGGCTGGACGAGTTCAACAGCCCGGTGACGGGATCCGAGTCGGACTCGATGCGCTACACGGCGAGCGTCGGCGGACTGCTGCCCTTCGGCGCCTCGTACAGCGTCAATGCCACGACGGTGGACACGGCGGGCGACAAGCGGTCGGTCGACTCGACCGGCACCAGCAGCTTCCTTCCGTTCGAGGCTTCCTCCGGGCGGGCGACATTCCTCGAATTGCGCCAGCCGCTGTTGAAGAACGCCTGGATCGATGAAACGCGGACCACCGTCCGCATCCGCCGCGCAGACCTGCGGATCTCGGAACTCGCCCTGCGGGGGAGCCTGCTGTCCGTCGTCGCCTCGGTCGAGCAGGCCTACTTCGACCTCCTGGCGGCGCGCGAGACGGTCCGCGTCCGCCGGGCCGCCCGCGACCTCGCCGAACGGCTCGTGCGGGAAAATGCCCTGCGCGTGCAGATCGGCGTGATGGAGCCGCTCGACGAGCGGCAGGCGCAATCCCAACTGGCCGCAAGCCGGGCCGACCTGCTCGACGCACAGCGGGCGCAGGCGATCCAGGAGAACACGCTCAAGAACCTGATCTCGGACGATGTCGGCGCGTGGGCCGGAATCTCCATCGAACCGGCGGAATCGCTCGGCGCGGCGCCGGAGAACCTCGATGCCGCCCGCAGCCGCGAGATGGCCTTCCAGAACCGTCCCGATCTTCATCAATTGATCCTCGATCTCGAGCGCCGCCGGCTCGTCACATCGCTGCAGCGCAACCAGCTTTTCCCACAGCTCGACCTCGTCGGAACCTACGGGCACGCGGCGAGCAGCGACGAGCTGGCCGGCACGATCGACCAGCTCGGCGATGCCTCGTTCCCTTTCCACGCGATCGGCCTCTCGTTCTCCATGCCGCTGGGCAACCGGCGCGCGCGGGAGACCTACCGCACCGGGGTCGCCGAGCGGGCCCGCGCGGAGGACCAGCTCCGGCAGGCGCGGCAGACGGTGGTCGTCGAGGTCGAGAATGCCGTGGTGGCCGCGCGCAGCAGCTTCGAGCGCGTGGCCGCGACCCGCGAGGCGCGCGAGTTCGCGGAGGCTGCGCTCGCGGCGGGCGAGACCAAGCTGGCCAACGGAAAGCTGCGAAGCTTCGAGGTCCTGCAGCTCCAGCGCGATCTGACCTCCGCCCGGGCGGAGGAAGTCCGCGCGCTCGCGGACTACAACAAGTCGCTGGCTCTGCTGCGGCAGCGCGAGGGCTCGACGCTGCGGCACCGTCGCATCGACGTCGAAACGGAGGCCGCGCCGTGAGGACGGGCGCGGGACCGCGGTAGGCCGGGCATCGGACAGTCCCACGGAAAGCGGATGATCATGAGACAACGCAGCGGCGGATGGCGGTGGATCGGATGGTTGCTGGTTCTCGGAGCCGGCGGCGGCGGCGCGTGGTGGTGGTTCGCCCACCGTGCCGACGGCGAAGCGCCGGAATACCGTACGGCCGTCGTCGGCCGCGGGGAGATCGTGCAGACCGTCACCGCCAGCGGCCAGCTCAATCCGCTCGTCAAGGTCGAGGTCGGCAGCCAGGTCTCCGGCAACATCCGGGCCATTTATGCGGACTTCAATTCCACCGTGACCAACGGCCAGTTGATCGCCGAACTCGACCCCGCCACGTACGCGGCGCGCCTGATCCAGGCCGAGGGCGACCTCGCCAACGCAAAGGCGCAGATGACCCTCGCGCAGGTCAATGCGAAGCGGGCCGGCGAACTGAAGAAGAACGGGCTCATCGCCGAATCCGAGTACGACCAGACGATGGCCGAGCTCGAACAGCGCCAGGCGGTCGTGAAGATGCGCGAGGCGACGCTCTCCAGCGCCCAGGTCGACGTCGAACGGACCCGCATCCTCTCGCCCATCGACGGCGTCGTCATCTCCCGGAACATGGATGTGGGCCAGACGGTCCAGGCGAGTTTCTCTGCGCCCAAGCTCTTCATCATCGCCAAGGACCTCACCCGGATGCAGATCGAGGCGATGGTGTCGGAGGCGGATGTCGGCGGCATCGAGGTCGGCCAGGAGGCCTCGTTCACAGTCGAGGCGTTTCCGACCCGCACGTTTGCGGGCCGTGTGTCACAGGTGCGCAACGAGGCGATCACCACGCAGAACGTCGTGACCTACGCAACGATCGTCGAGGTTTCGAACGGCGACCTCAAGCTCAAGCCGGGCATGACGGCCAACGTGACGATCACGATCGCGAAGAAGGAGGACGTCGTTCGCGTCCCGAATGCGGCTCTCCGCTTCCGCGTTCCGGAGCTTGCCGTCGTCCGGAGCAACGAGGTCGCGGCCGCCACCGGGGTGGCCACCGGAACGGTCGCCACGGCGGCCGGCGCGGAGCCCGCAGGCGACGCCCCGTCGCCCCGGGCGGGCGGGCCTCCGGATGCCGGGATGCGCGCTCGCATGCTGGCGCGCTTCGACCGCAACGGCGACGGCCAGCTCGACGACGCCGAGCGCGCCGCGATGCGCGCCGAAATGGGCTCGCGGGGCAGCGGGCGAAACGGCGGGGACCGCGGCGGAAGCGGAGACAAGCCCCTGATCCGGACCGTCTACCTCGTTTGTACCAATCTGACCGCAGCGGGCGGATCGGCTGCCGTGGAACTCGAACCCGTCAGCGTCCGGTGCGGAATCGGCGACAGCAACTTCACCGAGATCCTCGAAGGACCCCCCGAGGGGGCCGTCGTCGCCGTGGGCACCGTGCAGAAGACTCCGCTCTCGCCGGCCGCCCTCGGCGCGCCGAACCCGCTGGGCGGCACGCGACGGAGGCCGTTCTGACGGACCCGACGCGCATGGACGCCGTCATCCAACTCGACCGCGTGTCGAAGACGTACCGGTCCGGACCGGTGGATGTCTGCGCCGTCCGCGACGTGTCGATCTCCATCGGCCCCGGCGAGTTCGTCGCGATCCTGGGCGCGAGCGGGTCGGGGAAATCGACCCTGATGAACATCCTCGGGTGTCTGGACCGGCCGACCTCGGGGACGTACCGGCTCGATGGCGTCGACGTGTCCGGCCTCGACCGCAACGAGCTGGCCGGAATCCGCAACCGGAAGCTCGGTTTCATCTTCCAGGGGTTCAACCTGCTTTCGCGCACGTCAGCGCTGGAGAACGTCGAGCTGCCGATGATGTACATCCACCCGCCCCTGGCCTCCGGCGAGCGGCGGGAACGGGCGCGCCGCGTGCTGGAACAGGTCGGGCTCGGCGACCGCATGAACCACGTGCCGAACCAGCTCAGCGGCGGCCAGCAGCAGCGCGTCGCCATCGCCCGCGCACTGGTGCTGGAACCGGCGCTGTTGCTGGCGGACGAACCGACCGGCAATCTCGACAGCCGGACGAGCGTCGAGATCATGGATCTCTTCCGAAAATTGAACGACGGGGGCATCAGCATCGTGATGGTGACGCACGAGGCCGATGTCGCCCGGTTCACGAAACGCAACGTCGTGATGCGCGACGGCCGGATCGTCCGCGACGTTCCCGTCGCGGCCCGGCTGACCGCCGCCACAGCCCTCGCCGCCCTCGAGGCCGAGCACGGGAGTCTGGAGCCCGTGTCATGAGGACGGCCGCCACCCTCCGTGTCGCCCTGCGCGCGCTCCGGCGAAACAAGATGCGCACGTTCCTCACGATGCTCGGCATCATCATCGGCGTCGGCGCCGTGATCACGATGGTCAGCATCGGCAGCGGCGCCAGCGCCATGATCGAGCAACGGATCGCCGCGCTCGGGCAGAACGTCATCCTCGTCATGTCCGGCCACGTCAACCGCGGCGGCGTCCGCATGGGCTACGGCAGCTCGCCCACGCTGACCCGCGACGACTATGCCGCCATCCGGCGGGAGGTCGCCGGCATCGTCGCGATCAGCCCCGAGGTCCGCACGACCGTGCAGGTGTCGGCCGGCAACCAGAACCTCAACACCGTCATCTACGGCGTCGACGAGGACTACCTCGAGGTCCGCTCCTGGCCCCTGGCCGGCGGAGCGAACTTCACGGATGTCGACGTCCGCACCGCCGCCAAGGTCGCGTTGATCGGCCGGACCGCGGCGCACAACCTGTTCGACGAGCAGGATCCGGTCGGCCAGGCGGTACGGATCCGGAACGTCCCGTTCACGATCGTCGGGGAGCTTCAGCCCAAGGGCATGTCCATGATGGGCAGCGACCAGGACGACACGCTCGTGATCCCCTACACCACTGCGCTGGTGCGCCTCTACGGCGGCAACAGCTTCCGGTCGATGAGCGCCAAGGCCCAGAGCGCCCCGATGGTGACCGAGGTCCAGGAGCAGATCGCCACCCTGCTGCGGCAGCGCCACCGGATCCGCGAGGGGGCCGACGACGACTTCATCGTGCGCACCCAGCAGGAGATCGCCGAGACCGCGACGGAGATGACGCGGATCATGACGATGCTGCTCGGATCCATCGCCAGCGTCTCGCTGCTCGTTGGCGGCATCGGCATCA
>CAYXFW010000020.1:3239-15148 GCA_964464305.1 uncultured Verrucomicrobiota bacterium | reverse complement strand
CTTGAGAAGGCGGGCTTTCTTCTTGGCGCGCTAGGTCAGATGCCCAGAACGCGCCGGCTTGCCAACCAGGACATTGTCAAATCTGTCACGACAATACTGGATACGAAGGCCTTCTCTCCTGAGCAGCGCAAACTCGCCGTGGAGGTCTATGCTGCGCGCTTTATGAGTAAGCCACCGAAGGTGGTCGCGCGGTTG
Organism: uncultured Verrucomicrobiota bacterium; assembly: GCA_964464305.1. Lineage (GTDB taxonomy): Bacteria > Verrucomicrobiota > Kiritimatiellia > PWTM01 > PWTM01 > VGWF01. The sequence continues at coordinate 14,953 of CAYXFW010000020.1, read as the reverse complement.
ATGATGGCCGCGGAAGCGGGCTTTGCGGAGGCTCAGTACATGGTCGGCTCTGCGTACTGGGACGAGCGATGCAATGATATCGCGCAGGACTATGTTGCAGCCGAGATGTGGCTGCGCCGCGCATCCGCGAACGGGCATGCCCAGGCGAAAGACGACTATCGCAAGATGATACGCGTCGCGGGGCTCTGCCCCGGAGCGAACGCACGCGAGATGCTCGAAACGCGCGCAAAAGGCGGAGACGTGGATGCCCAATTTTCGCTGGGTCTTTGGTACCGTGCTTGCCCAAGCCCACCGGATTTCGTCAAGTCTTTGAAGTGGCTTCGGGAAGCCGAGCGTGCAGGCCACCCAGACGCAGGGGGTGCCGTCAAGACGCTGGAGACGTACTTGAACACGCACAGAACATGGGGACAGTGAAACTGAGGGGCAGAGGGGGTATGCGGTTTCGGCCGGGGTTTGCGTTTGACTCACCGCTGCTCTCTTGTCTGTGATGTTGTGTCTTCTGCTTTTTTCCGGCGAACAGCAGAATGTCGAACACTGAACCGCAGAATCACGAAATGCGGACTTCGAACTGGGATAACGTGAGGGGTTGCGCGGGCGAGACGCCGGGCGGACAAGGGGCGCCACAATGGAATTCCGCTGAAAGAGTCGTCGGTCACGGGATTGGGGAGGAGGAAGCGGGGAGGGTGGGGGTGATTCTGTCGGGGGCATGGTTTCCGCCGCATCACCCTTATGGGGCGTGTGGCGCTGCGATGCCCATTTTCCTCCCCACCGGGGCGAGCCCGGTGGGACAGGGACCGCGCGAGCCCGGGGGGACGAGAACTGCGACCGCCGTGAGCGAGCGCGGCGGGACCGGAACCGCGGTTGTCGTGGGCGAGCCCGGGGTCCTCACCGCAGCCTTGTCCTTCGCTTCGCAGCCACGCATCATGGCGGGCGGCGGAGAGATGGCGCGAAGGAGACAAGGGCATGAGCATTCTGGCGTGGTACGTGCGGGTGTCGCTGGTCAAGCGCGTGACGGTCGGGCTGGTGCTCGGGGCGCTGGCTGGCGGGGCGCTCTGGTACCTGTCGTCCGTCCTCGGCTGCAAGGATTCGATTCAGCAGGCCATGCGCTGGGTGTCGCCGTTCGGCAGCGTCTTCGTCGGGATGCTGAAGATGATCGTGGTGCCGACCGTGTTTCTCTCGCTGGTGGCCGGCGCATCCTCCCTCCCGTTGCAGCGGCTGGGCCGGGCCGGGGGGAAGGTGCTGGGGTGGTATTTCGCCACGATGACGCTGTCGGCCATCCTCGGCATCGTCCTGGCGCGCTGGATGAATCCGGGCGCGGGCGCCTCGCTGGACAACTGGAAGGCGCTCGCGGCGCAGTTCGGCGCGCAGGCGCAGGACGTGGCCGGCTCCGGCGCCCCGAAGACGCTGGGCGGAATCCTGGAAGGGCTTCTCCTCAGCCTTTTCCAGAATCCGTTCCAGGCGCTTGCGGGTGGAAATTTCCTCGGCATCATCGCCTTTGCAATCCTCTTCGGCATCAGCATCCGGCTGGTCCTGGAGCACACCGAAGACCTGGCGGTCCGGGCCAAGATGAAGGCGCTGACCGATCTCTTCGAAGCCGCGATGCTGGCGGTCGGCAAGATCATCGACTTCGTCATGAACTACTCGCCGATCGGCGTGTTCTTTCTCTCGATGGGGATCTTCTCCGTGTACGGGCCCGCGATCATCGGTCCATACGTCCGCGTCCTGGCCGGGATCGCCGGCGGGATCCTCGTGCTGTTGTTCGTCGGCTATCCGCTCCTGATCGCGCTCGTGGTCCGGAAGAACCCGTACCGCGTGCTCGCCGCCTCGCGCGAGGCGATGCTGCTTGCGTTCGCGACCCGGTCGAGCGCCGCCACGCTGCCCGTGACGCTGCGGGTCGCGGAGAAGAACCTGAAGGTGCGGCGCGAACTGGCGGGATTTGCGCTGCCGCTGGGCGCGACCGTCAACATGGATGGCGTCTGCATCCACCTGCCGATGTTCGCAATCCTGGCCGCCAACATGTTCGGCATCCAGCTCACGTTCGGCGACATGGCGGTGATGACGATCACCACGGTCCTCGCTGCCGTGGGCGCGGGCGGGGTGCCGGGCGGAAGCCTGATGCTGCTGTTCATCATCCTGGGCGCGATCGGGCTGAACCCCACCCAGACGTCCGCGATCGTGGCCCTGGCCCTCGGCATCAACCCCATCCTCGACATGTTCGAAACCATGTGCAACGTGACGGGCGATCTCCTGTGCACGTATTCCGTGGCATCGCTGGAAGGGCTGCTGGACGGCGAAATCGAGACCCCGGGACGGTGACCCGGGCCGCAGGCCCGCGGAAGAGTCACCGGGGCGCGAACTCCGCGGCGAGCCGCGCGATCCGTTCGCGGACCTCCACCGAGTCGCCCGGGCCGTCCACCGGCACATAGGCGGCGCGCATGACCATCCGGTAGGCACGGCCGATGCGCGGGGCGTCGATGAACCACTGGAAGTCCCACGCCGGGCATCCCTTCCCGCCGCCGGAGGGCGATTGGGTCAGGCGGATGCCGTCCCCGGGGCGGAACATCTGGATGAACGCCATGCCGCGGCACAGGCCGTAGTACCACGGCTGCGCGTAGCGAAGACGCGAGAAACCGAAGGGAAGTTCGAGCGGGAACGCAGGATCGTGCACGAAAATCCGGCGGTCGTCGCGGCCCGGGTGCGTGGCCAGTGTTCCGTGCAGCGGGGTCACCCCGCGCAGCCAGTCCTCCTTCGCCCCGGCGCCATCCGGGATTCCGCGGAAGTGAATGTCCGTCGACTCGGGCCGGTCGATATAGCTGGCCCAGAAGAGTCCGATGTAGCCGTTGGTGAACATGTCGCGGCGCGGCACGCACTCGAACGTCATTTCCAGAATGTCGCCGTCGAGCAGCTCGTACCGCATGCGGCTTTCGAGTCCCCAGGCCGGCGATGGCGGCTGGTGGAGCTCCGCAGTCCGGGCGTCGATCACCCGCAGTTCCATCGGGGCGCGCCGCGGTTCGAACAGGATATCGCGCGGCCGCACGGAGCCGTCGTGGATGTGTTCGAAATTCAGGCCCGAGTAGGCGGGGACGAACAGGGAGCGCGGCTGCCGCGCGTGCGTCAGGGAGGCGAGGCCGTGATAACCGGCCTTATGCCCGGGCAGCACCGCATCGTCCACCGCGCGGTTGTCCGCGACGACGGCCGTGAGATTCCCGTGGCGGAGCACGACGTACGATGCGTCCACCGGGGCGTCCCCGCGAGCCTCCGCACCGTGAGGGACCGGCACGAACCCGGCGGCCGCGAGAAGAACCCACCTCGAGAGCGTTTTCATCGGGCGCCGCCTTTCCGCGTCCCCCCGCCGCTACGCGCGCCGCCCCGAGACGGGGAACGGAACGAGCAGGTCGTGGAGGTGGAGCAGGGAGATGAGCTTGACGTCGAGGGCGTGCCCGGCCCGGTAGGTGGCGACATCGCCGACAAGGCGGCCGCCTTCGACCAGTGCGAGCGCGGCGGCGAGATCGAGGGCGGCGCGGTGCCAAGCGGCTTCGAGCGACTTCCCCTCATGGATCAGCCGCGGCTTGTTGTGGTAGCCGTGGCGGCCGGCAATCAGCAGGTTGTGCTTGTTGTAGCCGAGGTGGCGGATGTCCGCAAAAACCCGGCCGACGGTCTGGCAGTAGAACTTCTTGGAGGCGGACGTATTGGTGCGGGCGACGGATGCGCGCCGGAAGGTGTCCCGGTTCATCACGAACCGGATGCGCTGCTTGCCGATGGCGGTCGGGAAATCGACCGCGGCATCGATCGTCAGCCGCGGCTCCGGTCCGGACGGCGGGGCGAGAATGACGAAGGCGCCGTTGGGTCCGCACACGCAGACCTTCTCGCGCACGGCGACATGACGCGCCGGGACGCCGGTGCCCGCGATGCCGGCGCTTTCGATCGCCTCGACCAGGTCCAGGCTTCCGCGTTCGAACAGCGGAGGGTCGCCCGATTCGATCTTCACCGTCAGCCGGTCGAGCCCGAGGCCGGGCATGAGCGCGACGATGTGTTCGACCATGCGGCAGTAGTTGTGCGGCGCGCCGCTGCGGAGGACGATGTTGCTGACAATCTGGCCGGTGGTCCAGACGTTGCGGACGGACACCTGGGTGGCGAGATCCTCGGGCAGGTCGGCCCGGTCGAACCACCAGCCTTCGCGCGCGCAGGGTTCGAAGGTGAGCGTACGCGTTGCCCCGCCGAAGAACGTGCCGGGGCCGCGGACCGTCACGGGGCGGGCAATCGTGGTCTGGTCCGTGGGATAGGCCGGCCCGGGCGTCTCGGTTTCGTCGAGATCGACGGCTTGCGCGCTCCACGCCTCCACGGCGCGGCGCATCGTATCGGCCTGCCCGCTCAGCAGGGTCCCCCAGATGGTATCGGCGGTCATAAGCCGTCTATTATCGCCCATCGCGGGGCCGCGGACAAGTATTCAAGGAGACTCGAGATGGATGTCCGCGTCGTACTCCTCCCAGTCCCAACCGGATACGCGGATTTCTGCGACGGTCAGGCGGCCGGCGACGATGTCGATGTCCCACGCGCCATAGCGGTCGCCGCCCTGCTCGTCGAGGACCAGCCGGTGCAGGCCGGGGGCGAGGTCGTAAGCGCGGTCGCCGTAGTCCTCGAGGTCGCGGACGACGGCGCCGTCGAGGTAGACGTTGATATCGTCGCCCGTGCGGTTGTCCAGAAACAGGCTGCCCTGACCGGCCGGCGGGGTATGGTCGTAGGTGTCGCCCTCGCACCCTGCGAACCCGAGCGGCAGGAGCGCGGCGGCCAGCAGGCAGAGCCCGGAACGGAGTTTCATGGCAAGTCCCTCGTCCCCATCCTACGCCGCCCCGGTCCGGGAGCAAGCCATCGTGGGGGCTCAGGCTGCCGCGGTGGAGCCGCCGCGCAGGTGGCGGACGGCATTCCGGAAAATCTCGAGGCCGAGACCGTGTTCCGGAAGGGTTCCGTCCAGTCGCTGCCGAACCGCGAGCGGATGATTGTCGGCGTGAAGGTAGGCCTCCGGGTGAGGCATCAGGCCGAAGATCCGGCCCGTCGGGTCGCACAGTCCGGCGATGGCGTTGAGCGAGCCGTTCGGGTTCTCCGGATAGGCGGCGGCCGGCGCGCCGGATGCGGGATCGATGTAGCGGCAGGCGACACAGTGTTCCGCCTCGATCCGGTCGACGAGGGCGCGGTCGAGCGTGAAGATCTTGCCCTCGCCGTGGCGCACCGGCAGCGGCATGCGGTCGAGCCCGCGCGTGAAGACGCAGGGCGACTCCGGCTCGAACCGAAGGGTGACCCAGAGGTTGCGGAAGGTGCCGATGTCGTTCTGCATCAGGGAGAGCTTCTGGGTGAAGACGTCGCCGTCGAAGCCCGGGATCAGCCCGAGTTTCACCATGATCTGGAAGCCGTTGCAGACGCCGAGGATCAGCTTCCCGTCCGCGACGAACCGGCCGAGATCCTCCCGCAGGCGGTGCCGGATCCGCGACGCGAAGACATGTCCCGAGCCCATGTGGTCGCCGAAGGAGAATCCGCCGATGAACATCAGCGCCTCGAACTCGTGCAGCCGGGCCGGGCGGTCGAGCAGATCGCTCAGGTGGACGAGCTGCGGCGCGGCGCCCGCCAACTCCCACGCGTACTTGGACTCGGCCTCGCAGTTGAGGCCGTAGCCGGTGACGATCAGGATCGGCGGTCTTGCGCTCATGACAAATCATCCGCGCCGCGGCCCGCGCGGCGTTCGCGGCCGACTCTACGGAATCCCCGTCCCGCGTCAAGCGGCTGGACAACGCTGCGTGCGCGTCCATACTGTCGCGCGGCTGCGACAGGTGGGGCGCGGCGGACGGAGGTTGGTTCAGATGGCGGCGAGAAAAGTCTACCTGGCGGTCGATCTGGGCGCCGAGAGCGGCCGCGTCATGGCCGGCGAATGGAACGGCCGGAAACTGGCGCTGAAGGAAGTCCACCGGTTCCCCAACGGGCCGGTGGCGATGCCCGACGGCCTGCACTGGGATTTCCTGCGGCTCTACGGCGACATCAAGCTGGGCCTGCGGCAGGCGGTGTCCACCTATGGCCGGGCGGCGCACAGCCTCGGCGTGGACACGTGGGGCGTTGACTTCGGCCTGATCGATTCGCACGGCGCGCTGATCGGCAACCCGTTCCACTACCGCGACTCGCGGACGGACGGGATGATGGAGAAGGCCTTCCGCGTCATCACCCGCGAGCGGATCTACGCGCAGACCGGCATCCAGATGATGCAGCTCAACACGCTCTTCCAGCTCTACGCGATGGTGCGCGCGAAATCGCCGCTGATGGATGTGGCCGAGACGCTGCTGTTTTCGCCGGACCTTCTGACGTTCTGGATGACGGGCCGCGTCTGCAACGAGCGGACGATCGCCTCAACGAGCCAGTGTCTGAACCCGGCGAACGGCCGCTGGGCGGCGGACGTGCTCCGCAAGCTCGGCATCCCGATGCGGATCTTCCGCGCGATCGTCGAACCGGGCACCGCGGTCGGCCCGCTGCGCGGCGAGGCCGAGACCTCGATCGGCGCGCCGCTGCAGGTCGTCGCCGTCGGCAGCCACGACACCGCGTCCGCGGTCGCCGCCGTGCCGGCCGAGCGTGGCCCGTTCGCGTTCCTCAGTTCCGGCACATGGTCGCTGCTCGGCGTCGAAACCGCCCGCCCGCTCATCACGCCGCAGACGCTGGAGTACAACCTGACCAACGAGGGCGGCGTCTGCCACACGATCCGGCTGCTGAAGAACATCATGGGCCTCTGGCTCGTCCAACAGTGCCGGCAGACATGGCGCGCGGCGGGGCAGGACCTGGCCTACGACCGGCTGGCCGCCCTGGCCGGGGAGGCTCCGGCCTTCCTCGCAGCCATCAATCCCGACGACCCGATGTTCTTCCCGCCGGGCGATATGCCGGCGCGGATCCGGCAGTACTGCGTGCGCACCCGCCAGAAGACGCCGCGCGAACCGGGACAATTTGTGCGCGTCGCGCTGGAGAGCCTTGCCCTGACCTACCGCCGCGTCCTCGACCAGCTTGCCTCCGTCACCGGACAGCGCCCTGCGGTGCTGCACGTGGTCGGCGGCGGATCGCAAAGTACGCTACTGAACCAGTTCACCGCCAACGCCACCGGTGTGCCCGTCTTCGCCGGCCCGGTCGAAGCTACCGCCGCGGGCAACATCCTCATGCAGATGCTCGCCGACGGCGAAATCCAGTCGCTGCCCGAGGGCCGCGGCATCGTCCACCGCTCGTTCCCCGTGAAGGCGTTCAAGCCCCAGCACACCGAGGCGTGGAACGAGGCCTACGAACGCTTCCGGCGCATGGGCTCGCCGAAAGGGTAGGAAGGTGTCAAGGGAGGTGTCAGGTGTCGGGGGGGCACCGCATCCGAACTTGAAACTTGAAACCTGGAACTTGAAACCCCTCTTCCCTGACACCTGAAACCTCCCCTCCTCATGATCGACCTCCAGCACCGGTGCTCGATGCTCGCGCTCACCGCCCTCCTGGCGGCGGGAGCGGCCGTTGCGGCGCCGCGGATCGCGTGCGACGACCCGGTCTACAACTTCGGGCGGCGTCCGGCGGACGGGCCCGAGACCAGCCACACCTTCACGTTGCGCAACGGGGGCGACGACCCGCTGGAGCTGGGCGAGATCATCTCGGGCTGCGGCTGCGCGGTCGTGCGCCTCGAACACCGGATCCTGATGCCCGGGGCGACGACCACGCTCGAGATCCGCCTGAACCTGCGCGGCCGCGCCGGCCGGCTCGAGAAAGAGGTTGCGGTGCGGTCGAACGACCCGCGCACGCCGGTGCTCCGCCTCTTCATCCGGGGCGACATCGAATCGGCGTTCGATCTGTCCCCGACCGCTGCCATGTTCGGCGCCATTCCACCGGCCGCCGCCGCCACACAGTCCGTCGACCTCGTGTTTCACGGAGGCGATGGAGCCCGTGTGACGAACGTAACGGCCGACGCGGCCTGGCTGACGGTGTCGGCGGCGGAAGTCGAGCCCGGACGCCGGTGGCGGCTGACCGTCCGCGCGCAGCCTCCGTACCCCGCCGGCGCGAACTACCTGTCCGCGCGCGTGCACGCCGCCACCACGCATCCGCGCGCGCCTGCCATCGTCTTCGCCGCGATCGCCATGCTCGTGCGCGAGGCCGTGGTTTCCCCGGCCGAACTCGTGGTGATCGAGGGCGAGCGGGGCCCGGTCACCCGCTACGCCCTGATCCGGCCCGGAAGCGCGGGCCGCCTCCGCGTCACGGCCGTCGAGACGCCCGATCCGGCGATCCGGTCCGAGGTGCGGACGCTCGACGACGGCTCGCTCCAGGTCGCTTTGCGCGGCATCCCAGTGAGCCCGGCGCTGGACGGGAAACCCGTCGTCATCCGCACCGATCCGCCGGCGGCCGGCCCCCATGTCATCCCGTTCCGCTTCGTGCCGAAATCGCGCTGACGAACCGAGAACTCCCACGTCCGGCCGGTTGACAGGGGGAGGGGGGCGGGCCTATTCTCCGCGCGGTTCTTTCGAGAAAGAAGACAGGCACCCGGGCGCACGGAAGTCCGTGAGAATCGGACGCGGTCGCGCCGCTGTAACCGGATACGAAATCCCAAGGCCACCGCCGGAATGCCGTTCGCGGGACACCCCGCGGGCGGGCCGGACGGGAAGGCGGGAGAGTAGAAAAGCCGGAAGCCAGAAGACGAGTCCGGGTGCATGCCTTCCGGCCTATCCCCGCGGGAGGGAAGGGCTGGACCCAGCCGCACGGGGTGCGGCCGCACGGCGCGCAGGCGCCGGCGCGAGGGGTCCGCCCGCGGGATTGGCCGGGATCGAGCCACTCCCGCGAAAGGGGCGGACAGCATGCAGCGAATCGTTCTTCCGGCGGCCGCCGTTGCGGCCGCGCTTCTCGTACTTCCGGCAGCCGCGACGGTCGTCACGTTCGAGGACCTCGGCCTCGGCGTCAACACGAACCGCGAAAATCTGACCCCCGGCTTTGCAAGCGGTGGCGCGGCGTTCGCCAACACGTGGACCGATTGGGGGTCCTACACCGGCTGGAACGGCTTCGCCCAGTCGACGCGCACCGACACGACGACCCCCGGCTTTGGGAACCAGTTCTCCTCGTTTTCCGGCAACGGCGCCGCCGGGAGCGCCACCTACGCGGTCGGCTACGACGACGGCTTCTCGGTCGGGGTCGACATGACGATTGCCTTCACCGTCGATGTCCAAGTGGACGGGCTGTACGTCAACAACACGACCTACACGGCGCTGTCGATCCGCGACGGCGATGCCTTCACGTTGCCGTTCGGGGAGGGGGACTGGTACAAGCTCACCCTCCGCGGATTCGACGCGTTGGACGTCGCCCTGGGCGCGGTGGATTTCTACCTGGCCGATTACCGGTCGGCCGTTCCGGCCGAACGCTACGTCGTATCCGACTGGACCCTGGTCGACCTGTCCAGCCTTGGCGCGACGGTCCGCCGGCTCGAGTTGACGCTCGATTCGAGCGATGTCGGTCCGTGGGGGCTCAACACGCCGACCTACGTGGCGGTCGACAACGTCCAGTACACCGTGCCCGAGCCCGGCGCGGCCGGCCTGCTGCTCGGCGGGCTGGGCGGCATGTGGCTCTTCGTCCGCCGGCGCATGAGTGCGGGCGAATCCGCGCCCGGCGCCTGACGCATCCGCACGGGTGGGGGACGCAGATGAAGAGATGGATGAATGATTGGATGGATGCCGGGTTGCATCCGGCCCCCCGTCCATCCATCCCCCCATCCATCCATCCGCACCCCCGCTCCGCGGCCTTCACGCTCGTCGAGTTGCTGGTCGTGGTCGCGGTCCTTGGAATCCTCATGCTGCTGCTTGCGCCGATGACGCAGCGGGGACTCGACGCGGGGCGCCGCGCGGCGTGCGCGAGCAATCTGCGGCAGGTGCAGACCGCCTACCTGCAGTATCTGACCGACCACGAGGGCCGGTTCTTCCCGTTTCGCGAAGATCTGCCCGACGGCGTGCTCTGGTACTGGGGTTTCGAGACCGGCGGCGGAGGCGGCGAGGGCGGGCGCGGCCTGGACAAGAGCCGGGCGCGTCTCGCCCCGTACTTCACGCAAACCGGCGGCATCGAGATTTGTCCCTCGCTTCCCTACCGCTCCGCCCACTTCAAACAGAAGTTCGCCATCGCGAGCTACGGCTACGGGCTCAACGGCTACATGCTCGCCGGCCTGCCGGGCACGACACGCATGGGCGTGTACTCGATCGACCGCGTCGCGCAGCCCTCGAAGACTGTCACCTGGGGCGATTGCATCCAGATCAACACGTGGCAGGCCCCCGCGTCGGCCAGCCGGCCGATGCTGGAGGAGTGGTACGTCCTCGACAACTTCCCGCCGCCCCACTTCCATTTCCGCCACGGTCGCCGCGCCAACGTGGGCACGGCCGACGGCGCCGTGCAGTCCTTCGAACCGCACTCCCTCGACCCGCGCTGCGACGGCCGCGCCGGCTACATCGAGACCCCGCGGCAGGAAACCTGGCTCCTCACGCGCAAGTAAAGCCAGGTGTCAGGTGTCGAGTGTCAGGGGTCGAGATCCTGCTCGTAATCGTAATCTCCGAGCCGCCGGAGGACATCAACCGAACGGGAACAGGGGTCGGCCCCGGACGGAAGACAACACGAAGGTTGCAAAGGCTGCGAAGAGGGACGTCAACCGAATGGGGGCATCCGCGCGATCCGCGAAATCCGCGGTTTCGTGCTTCCGTACCCGCGGCATGGATCGGCTATACTGACGCCCATGGCCACTCCCATCACCAGTCTTCAGAACGAGCGGGTGAAGCAGGCCGTGAAGCTGCGCGACCGCGGCTCGCGGGACGACACCGGGCTCATGCTGGTCGAGGGCTACCGCGAAACGAAGCGGGCCCTCGACAACGGCATCCGGCCGTCCGCCTTCTTCTTCTGCCGCTCGCTGTTCCTCGGCACGAACGAGGACGCCCTGCTCGCCGCCGCCGCCGCGACCGGTGCGGAGATGTTCGAATGCTCGGAGCCCGTCTTCCGCAAGCTGTCCTACCGTGACCGTCCCGACGGGCTGCTCGCCGTTGCGCCGGCGCTCCGGCGGGGCCTGGCGGACCTTGTGCTGCCGCCCGACCCGCTGCTGCTGGTGATGGAGCATGTCGAGAAGCCGGGCAACCTCGGCACGATGCTGCGTAGCGCCGATGCGGGGGGGGTTCACGCCGTGATCGTGTGCGACCGCTGCACGGACGTGTTCAACCCGAATGCCGTGCGCGCGAGCATCGGAACGATCTTCACCGTGCCCGTCGTCGAGGCGACGAGTGACGAGGCGATCGCCTGGCTGCGCGCCCGGGGCATCCGGATCCTCGCGGCCACGCCGGCAGCGGAGACGCTTCACACGGATTGCGACCTGACGCGCGGCCTTGCCATCGTCGTCGGCTCCGAACAGTACGGCCTGACCGGCCGGTGGATGGAAGGCGCCGACGAGCGCGTCCGGATTCCGATGCTCGGCCAGTGCGACTCGCTCAACGTCGCCGCCGCGGCGACCATCCTCGTCTTCGAAGCCGTCCGGCAGAGGCTGGCCGCCGGGAAGATCCCGGGAAGAAAGTAGAAAACTCCAAACTCCCCACGTTCATCCTTCCGTCATGCGGGGGCGTCTTCCGGCTCGACGCCGTCGAGGGCCTGGCGGATCTGGAAGAGCAGCGCGCCCCGGGTGAACGGCTTCTGCAGAATACGCAGCCGGGGGCCGC
>CAYXFW010000020.1:0-3229 GCA_964464305.1 uncultured Verrucomicrobiota bacterium | reverse complement strand
GCCGCCGTTCTCTTCCGTGGCCGGCTCGTGCATGTAGCCGGTCATACACATCGCGCGGGCGGTGGGGCGCAACGCCCGGATGCGCTGGATGAGTTCCAAGCCCGACATCTGGGGCATGACGATGTCGGTGAGGACGAGGCCAAACCGGTCGGGTTCATGTTCGAACAGGTGGAGGGCCTCCACGCCGCCCGCAGCTTCAATCACCGCGTAGCCGGCGGACCGGAGCATGCGCGAGGCCAGATGGCGTACGCCCCGCTCGTCGTCCACCACGAGAATCGTCTCGGCGCCGCCCGTCACGTCCCCGGGTTCGGGTTCGGGCGTGGTGACGAGCAGGTCCGGCCGATGCGGGAAGTACAGGAGGAACCGCGTGCCGCGGCCGGGTGCGGACTCCGCTTCGACAAACCCGCCGAGGGAGAGGGTGATGGAATGCACGACCGCCAGGCCGAGGCCGTTGCCGCGTCCCTTCACGCGAACGGAGGAGAACGGCTCGAAGATCCCCTGCAATTCCCCGGCGGTCAGCTCGGGGCCGGTGTCGGCGACCTCGATGCGCACGTGCGGTCCGGGATGGAGGACGGGATGCGCGAGGGCGAAGGCCTCGTCGACCAGCAGAACGCCGGTCGAAATCGTCAGCGTACCGCCTTTGGGCATCGCGTCCCGCGCGTGCACGGCGAGGTTCATCAGCGCCTGGCTGATCCGGCCGGCGTCGCCCTCGATGACGCACGGGGCGTCGTCGGGCAGCGAGACGATCTCGATGTCCTTGCCGAGCGTCCGCCGCAGCAGGCGGTCCATCGACCGGACCGTGTCGTTGACGTCCAGCGGCTCCTTCTCGACCGGCGTGTGCCGGCTGAACGAGAGCAGTTGTTTGACGAGGCCCTCCGCGCGCTCCGCGGCCCGCAGGACCTCTGCGAGATCCCCCTTCAGGGCGGCCGGCAGCGAGGGATCGGCATTGATCAACTGGCCGTAACCGAGGATCGCCGTCAGCATGTTATTGAAGTCGTGCGCGATTCCGCCCGACAGCCGGCCGATGGCCTCCATCTTCTGCGCGTGGGCGAGTTGTTCCCGGCTTGCGCGGAGGGCCTCCTCGGCCTCGCGGCGCTCGGTCAGGTCCATCATGACGCCCTGCAGCACCCAGTGTCCGGCCCCGGCATCCTGCAGGTAGACGCCGTGATTGCTGATCCACAGCATCCGGCCGTCCGCGGTCGTCGCGCGGTACTCGATGGCGAACGGCTCGTGCGTCTGGTCGTGCCGCTCGAGAATCGCCCGGCGAACGCGTTCCCGGTCCTCCGGATGAACCTGCCGCAGCCACAGGTCCGGATCCGCAATCCAGACCCCGGGGGTGAACCCGAGCAGGGATTCCACCTGCGGGCTGATATAGGAGGTCCGTTTCGCGGCGAAGTCGTAGACGTACGTGATGGCGGGAATCTGCTCGACGAGTTTGCGGAACCTCAACTCCAGCCGGCTCTGTTCGGCCTCGGCCCGTTTGCGGGCGGTGATGTCGCGGACGTGCAGGACGGCCGCGCGACGGCCCTCGTGCTGGATGATGCTCCCGCGGACCTCCACGGGGATGCGCCGGCCGCCGGGGCCCAGGCTGGAACCCTCGACCGTCGTCATTTCGCCGGTGAACCAGCGGGAGAACCCGGCCCGGACCTGCTCGACATCCTCCGGCGGGACGAGGTCGGTCACATTGCGGCCGATCAACTCGGTCCGTTTGAGCCCCTGAAGCCGGCAGGCCTCGGGGTTGACGTCGAGGACCGTTCCGTCCTCCGCCTCGACAAAGATGGCGTCGGGCGAGTTTTCGACCAGGATCCGGCAGCGCTCTTCCACCGCCCACAAGTCACTCGTCCGCTGGCGGAGTACGGTCTCCAGCGCCTTCTCGCGGCGGAGCTGGTCGTCGAAGCGGCGCTTGAAGCGAAGCAATGCGGCCAGGACGGATTGCACGTCCGGCGAATCCAGGGTTCCGCAGACCACGCCGTCCGCGCCGGCCACCGGGGGGGCGCTCCCGCCGTCCGCATCGGGGGTTTCGACCGCCAGCACGGGGATGCCGGCGAGGAGGGAATCCTGTTTCAGCCGGCTGTACAGGTCGGCAGGGGTCATGTCGGGAAGCCGGCCGGCGATCAGGATGAGACTCGGAGGATTGGCCAGCAGGCGGGCCAACGCGGCGTTGGCCGAGGCCACGCGCTCGACCCCGCCCCCGACAAGACCGGCGGGCGCCGCGCGCTCCAGTCGGGCAACGTCGTCCGCAGTCCCGCCCACCACAAGAATGGCCGTAGGATTTGCCATGGTCCCCGCGCCGCCCCCCGCGTTGCGGATTCCCGCCATCCTCGCCGGAGCGGCAGGGCACTATAGCGGATATGGAGGAACGGGGAAAATACAAAGAACGCGAAGGCCGCAAAGAAGGAGAACGGCCCTGAGGGGCGCGCGAGCGGGCTTGAATCGCGGGGCGGAAGAGGGTTGACTCACGGGTTCACGGGATACGAATGAACGGGATCCACTATCGGAGCACCAACCGGGGGCTGCCCGGGGGCTCGGCGGAGACGGTGTCGTTTCGCGAGGCGCTGCTTCGCGGTCCGGCGCCGGACGGCGGGCTGTACATGCCCTGCGCGCTGCCGCGTCTCGATCCGGCGCGGCTGGCGGGACTGCGGGGGGCGCCGTACGCGCGCGTGGCCTGCGAGGTGCTGCGGCCGTTCACGGCGGGGACGATGGCGGACGACGACCTCCTGCGGCTGTGCGAGGACGCCTACGACTTCGACGTGCCGGTCGAGCCTCTGGAGGACGGCGTGTGGATCCTCCGGCTCGACCGGGGGCCGACGGCCTCCTTCAAGGATTTTGCGGCGCGCTGGATGGCGCGGATGATGCGGGCCCTGCGCAAGCCGGGGGAGGAGCGGACGATCCTCGTCGCCACCTCGGGCGACACAGGCAGCGCCGTGGGCGAGGCGTTCCGCGGCCTCGAGGGCTTCCGCGTGGTGCTGCTCTACCCGGAGCGCGAGGTCAGCACGGTGCAGAAGCGGCAGCTCGACGGCATCGGTCTCAATGTGCAGGCTCTGTCCGTGGAAGGCACGTTCGACCAATGCCAGGCCCTGGTGAAGCATGCCTTCCTCGACCCGTCGCTCGCGGGCATGGGTCTTTCGTCGGCCAACTCGATCAACATCGGCCGGATCCTGCCCCAGTCAGTCTACTACGTGTATGCCTGGCTGCGCGTGGTCGCTGACGGCGGGCCGGTGACGTTCTC
>CAYXFW010000019.1:10030-15341 GCA_964464305.1 uncultured Verrucomicrobiota bacterium | reverse complement strand
CGCACGGATGTCCTGCTCGTCTGCCCATCCGTGGTATCGGTGTAATCCGTGGTTGGTTCTCCGGCTGTCTGAGTAGTTACGTCACGAGAACAGAGGGACAGGGAAGCAATCCCGTCCAAGGGTTGGAAGGATGGGAGGGCGGGTTGTCCGAACCTTGGACGCAGCGAGTGTCCGGCCCCCCGGAGCGCGCCCGCGGAGCGGCCGCGCCACCCGATCTCTGGAAGGCTGAGGGCGGAAACCGGAAACCTGAAAGAAGGACCGGACTCCTGGCTTGCCGTGGCGCATGCTCGTCCGCAACGCAATCAGACTCGGAGATGCGCCCGACGACGAGGGCCCGGGAGGCAGGCGATTTGATGGAGGGCGGTTCCGCAGAGGGCTTGAGGGAAACAAATCCATGCAGCATACTGTTCTCCTCGCATGCGCTTGGAGCGCCATCGGGGGACTGGAGACGGGGATGGACAAGCTTTTCGGGACGGATGGGATCCGGGGACAGGCGAACCGCCATCCGATCACGCCGGAGGTGGCTCTGCAGCTGGGCAAGGCGATCGCCCGCGTTTTCGGCGCGTCCGGCCACGGCAGCCGCCGGGCAGTGCTCGGGAAGGACACGCGCCTGTCCGGCTACATGCTCGAGACGGCCCTGACCAGCGGGCTGGTGTCGATGGGCATGGACGTCTTCCTGGTCGGTCCGCTTCCCACGCCCGCGGTGGCGCGGTTGACAAAGTCGATGGGCGCGACCGTCGGCATCATGCTGACGGCGTCGCACAATCCCTACGACGACAACGGCATCAAGATTTTCGATCACGAGGGGTTCAAGCTCTCCGGCACGGTGGAGAGCGCGATCGAGCGACACGTGCTCGGCAGCGAGGTCACGAGCGAGCACATCCGCAGCGACGTCATGGGCAAGGCCTACCGCATCGAGGACGCGCGGGGCCGCTACATCGAGTTCGCGAAGGGGACCATCGGGAACCTGAACCTGTCCGGACTCAAGGTGGTCCTGGACTGCGCGAACGGGGCGGCGTTCAAGATCGGCCCGTGGATCTTCGAGGAACTCGGCGCGGAGGTGGTCAAGACGCACGTCTCGCCGGACGGCTACAACATCAACAACGGCTGCGGCGCCATGCACCCCGAGGCCGTCGGCGCCGCCGCGCGCGAACAGAAGGCGAATGTCGGCATCGCGTTCGACGGGGACGCGGACCGCGTGATCTTCACCGACGCGGCCGGCGCGGTGGTCGACGGCGACCGCATCCTGGCCATGTGCGCGATCGACTTCAAGGCGCGCGGCCTCCTGCGGCGCGACACGCTTGCGGTCACGACCATGAGCAACCTCGGCCTGCACGAGGCCATGACGCGCCACGGCATCCGCGTCGCCGTCACGGACGTCGGCGACCGCCACGTGATCGAGCGCATGCGGCACGACGGGTTCAGCCTCGGGGGCGAGAAATCGGGCCACGTCATCTTCATGGACTACGCGACGACGGGCGACGGCATCATCACGGCCCTGCAGGTCCTGCGGCTGATGAAGCAGACCGGTCTTCCGCTCGGCGAACTGGCCGGATGCATGGCCGAGTATCCGCAGAAGCTGGTCAGCTTCGACGTGCCGAAGCGGCGCCCTCTCGAAGACCTGCCCCGCTACCAGGAGGTCTGCACGGCGGCCCGCGCGGCGATGGGCGACGAGGGCCGGATCGTGGTGCGTTATTCCGGGACCGAGCCGAAGCTGCGGGTGCTGGTCGAGGCGCGCGACGCCGCGGCGGTGGAATCGTGGACCGGGAAGCTCGTGGCGGTCTTGAAGGAAGAAACCGCGGGATGATCGTCCGCCCGCGCGGACAGGAGGCTCGGCGATGTGCGGAATCGTGGGCTACGTGGGGCCGCGGCCGGCCCCCGAACTGCTGATTTCGAGCCTGCAGCGGCTCGAGTACCGCGGCTACGACTCGGCCGGCATCGCCGTGCCCGACGGCGACGCCCTGGCCGTGTTGAAGAGTCCCGGCAAGGTGCGGACGCTGGGGGACCGCATGCGCGCGGAATGGTCCCCGGCCCTGCGGGACGGCGCCCGGTCGGGCATCGCCCACACGCGCTGGGCAACGCACGGACCGCCGACGGAGGCCAACGCGCATCCGCACTGCGACGCCTCCGGCCGGATCGCCCTCGTCCACAACGGCATCATCGAGAACTACGCGGATCTCCGCCGCCAGATGGAGGCGCAGGGACACACCTTCCTCTCCCAGACGGACAGCGAGGTCCTCACCCACCTCATCGGGGCATCCTACCGCGACGGCGACCTGCTGCAGGCCGTCTGCGCCGCCATGCGCCACGCCGAGGGCACGCTGGGCATCGCGGTGCTCTGCGCCGACCGGCCCGACCAGTTGATCGTCGCCCGTCGCGGCAGCCCGATCGTGATCGGCATCGGCGACAACGAGACGATCGTCGCCAGCGACGCCGCCGCCATCGTCGCGCACACGAACCGAGTCATCTACCTCAACGACGACGACGTTGCCGTGATCACGGCGGGATCGGTCGAGATCCGCACCGTGCAGAACGTGCCGGTTTCCCGCGCGATCGCGCATATCGAGTGGGACTCCGCGGCTGCGGAGAAGGGCGGCTTCGCCCATTTCATGCTCAAAGAGATCTTCGAGCAGCCCGACGCCCTCCGCAACAGCACCCGCGGCCGCCTCGACCCGGGGGCGGGTTCGGCGAAGCTCGCCGGGCTCGCGATGACGCCCCGCGACATCGCGGAGATCGGCCGGATGGTGATGGTCGCCTGCGGCACCTCCATGCACGCGGGGCTCGTCGGCCGGTTCTTCTTTGAAGACCTCGCCGACCTCCCGGCCGAAGTCGAGCAGGCGGCCGAGTTCCGCTACCGGAACCCGATCCTTTCGCCGCGCGACCTCGTGCTGGCGATCAGCCAGTCCGGCGAGACCGCCGACACGCTCGCCGCCATCCGCGAGGCGGGACAGAAGGGCGCCGTGATCGCGGGCCTGTGCAACGTCGTCGGCTCGACCATCGCGCGGGAGACCGGCCGCGGCGTCTACCTCCACGCCGGCCCCGAGATCGGCGTCGCCTCCACCAAGGCGTTCACGTGCCAGGTCTCGGTGCTGCTCATGATGGCCCTCAAGTTCGGCCGCGGCCGGCGCCTGTCGCGCGACCGCGGTCTCGACATCTGCCGGGCCATCGACGCCCTCCCGGACGCGGCGGCCCGCGTGCTCGAGCAGAACGACGCCATCGCGGGGATCGCGGAGAAGTACGCGAACATCCGGGATATCTTCTACATCGGCCGCGGCACGATGTACCCGGTCGCGCTCGAGGGCGCGCTGAAGCTGAAGGAGATCGGCTACATCCACGCCGAGGGCTACCACGCGGCCGAGCTCAAGCACGGGCCGATCGCCATGCTCGATCCCGCCGTGCCGGTCCTCGCGATCGCCACCGACACGCCGGGCCGCGAGAAGATGGTCGGCAACATTCAGGAATGCCGCGCGCGCAGCGCGCCGGTGATCGCGGTGGTCAGCGGGGACGACCGGCAGTTCGACGGGATGGCGGACGACGTCATCCGCGTCCCGCCCGGCTCGCCGCTGACCGCCCCCATTCCGGTGACGATCGCGTTACAGCTCTTCGCCTACCACGTCGCCCGCGTCCGCGGCTGCGAAATCGACCAACCCCGCAACCTCGCCAAGAGCGTGACGGTGGAGTAGTGCGGCAGACGGAGTTCCGGGTTCACACAGTTCACGGTTGAACCGCGAATCGTGAACCCGGAACCGTGAACCTGCCTTCAATCCATCGGGTCGAACTTGTCCTTGCAGACGTAGCAGATCGGGCAGGTCCAGTTCTCCGGGAGCTGCTCGAAGGGCGTGCCGGGGGGAACCCCGTGCTCGGGATCGCCCTTGGCCGGATCGTAGATATAGCCGCAGTTGATGCAGATGTAGCGCATTCGTCGACTCCGAAGTATCGGAGTATGAACGCCGCGCCCGGACCGTCAACGTCTTTCCGCCGGCCCCGATCCTCGCCTCCGCGTTTGGAATGGCATCGTACGCAAGCCTGGAGCACGCATGAACACGGCCGCGGTGGAACGCGGCCCCCATGTCTCGTTTCAAAGAGGTACGAGAGGAAGGATCCGGAGGGCCGCGTTCCACCGCGGCCGTGCGAAAGCCACTCGAAGCAACCTGAGTGGGCCGCCAACCGTCGTTTCAGAGTCGCCGGGGTGCGACGGCGGCGGTTGTTCGAGGGGGCATTTCGGCGTAGGTTCCCCCCTTCGCCTGCGTCATGTCCGCGAAGGACCTGAACGGGTGGCGAACGAAGGTGTTTGGAATCGGAGACAAATCATGAAGTATGGCAGGACCTTGGCGGGATGGATGACGGCGGCGATGCTGGGCCACTCTGCAGGTGCGACACAGCCGGCGAACGTCATCGTGATGATCGGCGACGGCATGGGCCCCGAGCATGTCCGCGCCGCGAGCTTTTTCGCCCACGGCCGGGAGGGCGGCCTCTGCATGGAATCGCTGCCGCACCGCGCGGTGGTCGTCACCTGCCCGGCCTACACCGTACCCTCCGGCACCAACCCGGCCGCGGCGACGCCGAAGGTGACCGATTCGGCTGCCGCGGGCACGGCGATCGCCACGGGCCGCAAGGTGTACAACAGCGTACTCAGCGTGGCGCTGCCGGGCGACGGGAAGCCGATCCCCACCGCGCTGGAGAACGCCGCGGCGGCGGGGAAGAAGACGGGCCTCGTGACGACGGCGCATCTGACGGACGCCACGCCCTCCGCGTTCGGCGCCCACGTGAAGTCCCGCAAGATGGCGAAGGAGATCGCGCTCGACTATCTTGAGCGAAGCCGGCCGAACCTCCTGTTGGGCGGCCCCGACAAGGACAAGAAGGTCTCGCTGACCGTGAAGGGCGGCGGGGCGGCGGGCTACAAGGTCGTGACGGATCGCAACGGGCTGCAGGCGCTGCTGGCCGATCCGCCGGACCACATCCTTGGCCTCTTCGGCGAGGGCGGACCGATGGGCTACGAGTTCGACCACGCGACCACGACGCGGAAGGAATACGACCGGATCCCGCACCTGCCGGAGATGACGAAGGCGGCGCTCGATATCCTCGCGCGGTCGCCGAAGGGGTTCTTCCTGATGGTCGAAGGCGCCTGCATCGACAAGGCGTCCCATCCGAACCAGCTCGAGCGCGCGGTGTACGAAACGGTGGAATTCGACAAGGCGGTCCGCGTCGTCGTCGAATGGGCCTCGAAGCGCGAGGATACGCTGGTGCTCGTGACCGCGGACCACGAGACCGGCGGGCTTGTCGATCACCAGCAGGTGGTCGTCCTCGTAGA
>CAYXFW010000019.1:0-10020 GCA_964464305.1 uncultured Verrucomicrobiota bacterium | reverse complement strand
CGGCCGCGGCCAAGGACGCCCTCACCGGGGCCGGGCTCAAGGTCGTCGAGGGCAAGGCGGCGGGAACGATGCCGGCCGTGACCTGGTCGACCCTGAAGCACACGGGGGCCCATGTCCCGCTCTTTGGCATGGGGCCCGGGTCCGAGAAGATCGCCGGGACGCTGGACAACACGGACGTCTTCCGGCTCGCCTCGGGGACCTTCGAGACGCCGACCCATTACGTGCCGCCCGTCGGGGACGCGGAGGGCGGATCGGACGCCGGCACCAAGGGGATGGACTGATCGCGCGACGTCGGGCCCCCGTCTCCCTGCGCGGCATCGATTACGCGGCGAAGTGCTCGTAGCCGCGGCCGACTTGGCGGCGGGTTCCGTGGTCGAGCATCGCCAGGCCGCGGCCCTTGGATTCGACGATTCCGATGGCCGTGGCGGGCAGTTGCGGGAAGGCGGCCTTCCACGCGCGGGCGAACGACGCCACCCGTCGCGCGGACACGGTGAAGAGAAGTTCGAAGTCCTCGCCGTCGCGCAGGGCGTGATCGAGCGCGCTCCGCCCGTCCTTCACGCGCCGCGCGGCGGCAGCCACCGGGATTCGCGCGGCATCCAGGCACGCCCCGACCCGGCTCTCCTCGAGGATCCGGCGCAGGTCGGAGGCGAGCCCGTCGCTCACGTCCATCATCGAGGTCGCCCATCCGCCGCGTACCAGCCAGCGGCCCGCCGGCACACGCGGGTCAAACGCCACATGCCGGCCGAGAAGGCTGCCGCCGAGGCGGCCGGTGACGAAGATCGCGTCGCCCGGCCGGGCGCCGGACCGAAGCACGGCGCGGCCGCGTTCGACGCGGCCGACGGCGAACGCGTGCAGTTCCAGCCGCGCGCCGCGGGCGACATCGCCGCCGACGATCGCGGCGCCATGACGCGCGCAGACGGCGGTGGCGCCACGGTAGATGTCCTCGATCCGGCGCACCGGCGTCTCCGGCGGGGCGACGAGGTCGAACAGCACATGCATCGGCTCGCCGCCCATCGCGGCAATGTCGCTGATGACGCGGCCGGCCGCCTTGTGCCCGACGCGACGGCCCGGCGTGCCGGGCAGGAAATGGACGCCCTCGATCACGGGATCGGTCGTGAGCAGCCAGTCCCACGCCGAGCCGCGGACGCGGACGACGGCGCAGTCGTCGCCGATGCCGCGGACGACATCGCGCCCCCGCCCGACCCATCCGGACAGCCGTTGGATCAGGGCCCGTTCCCCGAGATCGCCCACCGTGGGGGCCGGTCGCGCGCGTTTCGTCCGCCGTGTCGGTTCATTCACGCCGTCAGACTACCCGCGCGCGCCGAAAATGGAAACGGATTCCCGCCCGGCCGTTGACGCGTCCGGAAGGCCCCGGTAGGCTGGCCTCCGTCGGCCCCTGCCACGGACCGCAATGGCGCCGGCCGTGGCTGTCCGTCGGAACATTGTATGAGCTACCTGTGGGTTTTCATAGGCGGGGGGCTGGGCAGCATGGCCCGGTTCGCCCTGTCCGGCCTGGTCGACCGCCACATCGGCGAATCGTTTCCGTGGGGTACGATGGCGGTCAACGTCAGCGGGTGCTTCGTCATCGGCTTCTTCGCAACCCTCACCGGCCCCGACGGCCGCTGGATGGCGTCGCCTTCGGTCCGCACGTTCGTTTCGATCGGTCTCTGCGGAGGCTACACCACGTTCTCCTCGTTCAGCCTCCAGACGCTGGCGCAGATGCAGAACGGGGAATGGGGCCGGGCGGGCATCCATGTCGTTCTCTCGGTGGTCCTCTGCCTTCTGGGCGTCTGGCTCGGTCATCTGCTGGCCGCAAGTCTCCAAACCGCGAAGGGGTTCTGACATGAGCATTCCGCGCGAGGCCATCCTGCTGCGGATCTTCATCGGCGAAAGCGACCGGTGGAACCACCGCCCGCTCGTCGAGGCGATCGTCCTCAAGGCGCGGGAAATGCACCTGGCCGGCGCCACGGTGCTGCGCGGCCCGATGGGATTCGGCAAGTCGAGCCGTCTGCATACGGCGAAGATCCTGCGGTTGTCGATGGATCTTCCGATGGTCATCGAGATCGTGGACGCCGGGGAGAAGATCGAGGCGTTCCTGCCGGTGCTCGACGGCATGATGGGTGCGGGACTCGTGACGACGGAAAAGGTCCGGGTCATCCGCTACAGCGGCGACCCGCCCGGCGATCCGCCCCCCGCCCCCTGACCGCCCTGTCTCGCGAAATCGTTCACGGCGCACTTGCCGGACATGGGCAGGGGGCGCACACTCTAGGCATGATGAGCACACGTCACGGGTGCGGTTCGCCGCTTCACCGGAGCCTCCCCTGCCTGCTCGCCGCCGTGGTCCTCGCGGCGATCGCGCACGCGGCGGAGCCCGCCGCACCCGGGCCGGGGCTGGAACAGGGCTTCCGGGCCGTGCCGGATGCGGACAAACCGTGGGTGTACTGGTGGTGGCTCAAGGGGAACGTCTCGGAGGCGTCGATCACGCGCGACCTCGAGGCGATGAAGCAGAACGGGATCGGCGGGCTGCTGATGTTCGACGCCCGCGGCTACCACGAGGGCCTCGTCCAGCCGCCGCCGAGTCGCATGGAGTTCATGAGCCCCGAATGGAGGCGCATGCTCCGGTTCGCGCTCGCCGAGGCGGGCCGGTTGGGTCTCAAGGTCAGCGTCAACCTGAGCAGTTGCGCCGGCGCGCTGAAGGGACCCTGGGAGGTCGGGGCCGACGCGCCGAAGGAACTCGCGTGGACCGCGACCTCCGTGCGCGGTCCGCGGCGCCTCGATTGTCAGATGCGAAGACCGGCCCGACCGAACTTCCACGACATCGCCTTGCTGGCCGTCCGACTCTCCGATGCGCCCGGCGTGACGAACCCCGTCGCCGGCAACCCGATGACCACGGTCGCCATGTCCGAAACATGGATCGGGGATGTCGCAGGGACCGGGGCGTGCGTCGCCGTCGAGGGCGAGGCCATCGACCTCTCCGAGAAGACCGACGCCGAGGGCCGCCTCACGTGGGATGTGCCCGAGGGATCCTGGACCCTGCTCCGCTTCGGAACCTCCACGATGGCGGGGCATGAGTTCGATGTCGACGTCCTGGACCCCAAGGCGGTCGCCGGACACTTCGATCGAATGGGCGGCGCGATTCTCAAGGACGCGGGCCCGCTCGCCGGGACGACACTGACTCATTTCTACAGCGTCAGTTGGGAAGGCGCCGCGCCGACGTGGACGCCGGCCCTCGAGAAGGAGTTCGCCGCCTATCGCGGCTACGCCCTCCGCCCCTGGCTCCCCGCGCTCGCCGGCTTCGCGATCCGCAGCCCCGAGGCCTCCGGGCATTTCCGGCGCGATTACTTCAAGACGCTCGGCGACTGCTTCATGAACAACTTCTATGGCACGCTCCGCGATCTGACGCGCAAGGCCGGGCTCCAATGGCATTCCGAGTCCGGCGGGCCGTGGGATCGCAAGCTCGCGGCGTTCGAGCACGCCGACCAGCTCGCCTTCCTCGGGCGGAACGACATGCCGCAGGGCGAGTTCTGGTTTCCGGGCCGCGGAAAGATGGGCCGCCCGCCGGACATGAACCGCCCGGCCGCCATGGCCGCGCACATCCATGGCCTCCGTCTCGCCGCCACCGAGGCCTTCACGCACATGGTGCAACACTGGTCCGCCTACCCCGCCGTTCTGAAGCCCGGCGCGGACTCGGCCTTCTGCGACGGCATCAACCAGTTCGTCTGGCACACGTTCACCGCCTCGCCGCCCGAGTTCGGCCTTCCCGGCGTCGACTACTTCGCCGGCACGCACCTGAACCCCAACGTGACGTGGTGGCCGCAGGCCGGCCCGTTCCTCGCCTACCTCGGCCGCTGCCAATGGATGCTCCGCCAGGGCGGCTTCGTGGCGGACATCGCAGCCTATGTCGGCGACCGCCCCTACCAGCCCTGGGGCCGCAACACGAACTGGAGCCCCCGCGCCACACTGGCGGCGGGTCCGGGACGCGGCTACGACCTCCTCACGACCGAGGCCCTCACCGCCCGCGCCGCGCCGCGCAACGGCGCACTGACGCTCGCCGCCCCCGCGGGCGGCGCCGGTCCGGCGGGGCGCGAGATCATGCGCTACCGCGCACTCGTCATCGATCTTGACGATGCCGAGGTGCCGGTCGAAGCCCTGCGCAAGATCGAGGCGCTCGCCAAGGCCGGCGTTCCGGTCATCCTCGGCGCCCGCCGCCCGAACCGCTCGCCCGGCCTCGCCGGACAGCCGGCGGCCGACGATGAGGTCCGCCGGATCGCCGCCGCGTTGTGGACGAACACGCCTGCCGAACCCGCCAAGGGCGCCGTGCCGGCCACCGCTCCCGTCGAAGCCGCCCTCCGCGGCCTCGGCCTCCCGCCGGACTTCGAGGGTCCCTTCGACTTCACGCACCGTCGCGCGGACGACGCCGACATCTACTTCGTGGCCGGCTCGGGCGCCGGCGAGTGCACGTTCCGCGTGAAGGACCGCGAACCGGAGTTCTGGGATCCGGTGACCGGGGCCCTCCGCGACGCGGTGGTGTGGCGCGCGACGGCCGACGGCCGCACGGTCGTGCCGCTCAGCCTGCCCGGCACGGGCTCGGTCTTCGTGGTCTTCCGCCGGCCCGCCGAACCCGCGCACATCGTGTCGGTCGTCGCGCCCGCGGGCGCCGTCGAAATCGCCGGCCGCGCGGCCGCCGTCGCGCGGGTCCGCGTGTGGACGAACGGCGCGTTTGCCGTCGAAACCTCGCAGGCCCGACGCGTCGACCTGGCCGGCCCGGATCTTCCGGCGGCGATCGCGATTCCGGGCCCGTGGACCGTCGCCTTCCAGTCCGGCCGCGGTGCGCCGGAGTCCGCCGTCTTCGAGACGCTCGCCGATTGGACCGTCCACACGAACCCCGGCATCCGCCATTTCGCAGGCAAGGGAGTCTATCGCGCCACGTTCGACCTCGGCGACGCGCAGGCGGCCCTTCCGGCGCGGCTGCGGCTCGGCGTCGTGAACGTGATCGCCCAGGTGCGCATCAACGGGCGCGACATGGGCGTCGTCTGGACCGCGCCGTGGACCGTCGACATCTCCGGCGCACTCAAGGCGGGGCGCAACGAGCTGGAAATCGACGTCGTCAGCCTCTGGATGAACCGCCTGATCGGCGACGCCGCGCTGCCGCCGGAGAAGCGCCTCACGAAGACCAACGTCGCGCTCGAACAGGGGAAACGCACGGTGAAGATCTACCAGGGCTTCGGCTCCGGGGACCCGCTCCATCCTGCCGGCCTTCTCGGCCCCGTCCGCATCGAATTCGCCCGCGAAACCGTCGTCCCTCTCTAACCCCGGGCGGAGGGGGTGCCTTCATGCGGGCATCACTTGACGCCTTCCTGCAGCGCCTGCAGCAATGCGTAGCTCGACAGCGCACGGGCGTACCAGTGACCGCATTCGTACTCGTCAAACGGGTTGCGACGAACGCCGTCGTAGCGCGCGCGGCAGACACGGACAATCTCGAGTCCCTCCGCACGGCGACCGAGCAGGATCAGGTGCGCTGCGACCTGATACTCGATGCCGCTCCAGACCTCGTCGCTGTAGACGAAGGGCAGCAGCGGCTTGCCGCCGCGCGGCCACGAGCAGAGCAACAGCCCGCCCTCGCTGCCCATCGCATAGGTCGGCCGCTGCGGGTTCGCGTGCGCGGAAAGATCGCGCTTGAGGTTGTACTTGTGCACTGCCAGCAGGTGGCTGAGAACCTTGGCGGGGTCGACCAAGTCCTCCCCGATACCGCACACCCGGGCCATCCAGAAGCCGATCACACCGTCGGAAAGGCAGCCGGCGCCATACTGGTACTTCGGCCCCTCGTCGTTCACACGCTGCGCGACGTCGCGATAGTACGAGCTCTGGTCTTCCGGACTGGTTGGCGTGAAGTTGCGCGCAAGGCCCTCTTTCTTCACGATCTGGACGAAGTACTCGCCGTTGAAGAGTTCCGTCTCCATCCGCTTGCGGCCCTTGGCAAGCAGCGCCCGGTAGCGCGCGACGTCGTCGCCCGCCGTCGTCCCCATGCGGATCGCGGCCGCGAGGGCGCCGAGGTAGAAGCTGCCACAGTGGCCGTTGGGGCCGAAGTAGTTGACGTCATAAGTGTTGTGGTGCTCTTCCTCCAGGAGGCCCGTCTCGCGCGGATCCCACGTGCGGATCGCATACTCCATCGCGACGCGAATGCGTGGCCATAGACGCGTCATCCACGCGTCATCGCCCGAAATGCGCCATTCGCGGTGCGCCTTCATGATCTCGCCGAGGTGGCCGTCGGCCGCGTTGAACTTGCCGCCGCCGGGCGAGATCGGCAGGTTGACGCGGAAGGCCTGCCGGCCGTTCTTATCCTGGCCCTCGCCGAACGCGGTCTCGCGCATACCGCGTGCGAGGGATGGAAATAGGTGACAGATCGCCTGCTCGTAGTTCCACACGTGCGTGCAGGATCCCGGGCAACAGCCGGCGCTGTCGCCACAGCCCTCCCAGCACCACAGCCGGCCATCGTGCTGGCGCAGCACGGTCGGAGACTTGAGGATCGTCAGGTTCGCGGCGACCGCCTCGCAGACCTCCGGAGGTAGCCCCGGACTCGCGTGGAAGGCGTCGCGCCACTCGGCGCTGCGGCGGCGGTAGCCATCGACGTTGGAGCGCCAGTGGGCGGCGACCTCCGCGACAGACTTGAACTTGGTCGCATACCACGGCACGTAGGCCGGCGGCACGTCGTCCGGCACGCATTCCCCGCCGACGCAGGCGCTGGGAGCACCCGGCGGGGGATCGGCCGTCCACGTGCCATAGTCGTCCCCTTCGAAGTCGGCCAGCACCTTCGCGCGGGCCGGCGCTTCCACGAGGGCGTTGCCCGGGCCTGTGCGCAACGTGGCGATGGGTTCGTCGCTCAGCACGAAGTGATCCGCTTCGATGTGGCCCCATGGGCCGGTCTCGCGGTCGACGATTTGCACGCGACCCGTGCGCCCTGTGAGTTCATCGAGGTCGAATGTCGTCCATGTGAGGTGCTCCCTCTTCCTCCCGGTGGCGGAGCGGACCACCCGGCCGTCGACGAGCAGGTTCACACATGCCGAACCGGCGAACGTGCCGCCGCCGACCATGAAGTGCAGGTGGCGGCGGTCGAGGACAAACTCCGCCGACGTCAGTGTGCCGGTGCAGCTGTCGCCGTCCGGGCCAAACGTGTTGACCAACCCGCGGCCGAGGAAACCCTTGACGCCCTGCTGCCCGCGCGCCGTGCCATGCGAAGGGGCGGAGCCAAACGCAGCGCCGGCGAGGCCGGCTCGCCGGCCGTACTTCAGTACGCTGCCCGGCACGTACCAGCAGGTGTGCAGGCGGATCGTGGTTTCCGCACCGGGGCCGAGGTCGAACGGAACGGTCAACGAGGCGCCCGGAACGGGGCCCGGCACAGGCGGATTGTCGATCCGGGCGCCGACGGCGACATTGTGCCAGACGATCGCGAGAGCATCCCCCCGGCCGCCGCGGAACCAGCAATGGTCAATCCTCGCGCCGGGAGCGTCGGTGAAGATCGCGAAAGCGCCGGCGGCTGCGTGGCCAGGATCGATGGTGTAGAGCACGAAGCCGCCGTCGATGGGCCCGACGAAACCGTTGCCCATGAAGTTCTGCGTGTTGAACGAAAAGACGCCGCGCTGCGCGACGGTGGTCGTATTCACGAGGCGGTATTCGAGCATACCGGCAGGCAGGCTCGACGGATTGGGATCCGGCGGCGTGAAGGGGCTCCAGCCCGTGATCTCGACCGCGACCGGCACGGCGGCGTCGCGCAGGCGGACGGTCGCGAATGGAAACCGCGCTTCGAAGGCGCACTCACGGAATCGGGGCAGCCCGTACGTGCGACCGGCGCCCCCGTTGCCCGTTCCGGGCATGCCAAAGTATTTCCAGTCCGGAATCGGCCCCTCGATCACTCGCGCCACGGATTCCTTCTGCTTCGTGCCGGCGATCCACACGGCGGCGAAACAGTCTGGCTCGTGTGCAAACTCCATCCCGTGCCGCACGGACATCGTCGACAGGGCGCCATAGCCCTCGATGCAGAACATCCCCGCACCCATGCCGCCGACGGGAAACGCGACGCGGTTTAGATTCGCTCCGTCGTACGCCCCATTGAATTCATGGCCCGCCCGGGCCGCCGCCGCGGGAAGAATGGCAATGGCCGCGAGTGTTGCCGGCGTCGGGAACGAATGGATCATCCGAAGGAGACATGTCATGGCATCATCCATCCCTTCTCCCGCCAGCCCACTGACTGCCGGTGTGCAAACGGACGGCCATTGTGCACGGGACCCCCTCCGCTTGAAAGCCCGGACCTCAATTCTGGAAGCACGCGGACATGGAAACGGGCGTCGCGGGATCCCGGGCCGGAGCGCCGTCCCCGGATCATCCGCGCGGCGTCAACAGCCGCTGTTTCCATATCCGCATGCCCCCGCGCGCGGACTCATCAACCGGCCGCTTCGGTCTTCTTGGCCTGGTCCCAGAGGGCGTCGAGTTCGGCGAGGGTGCAGGCATCGAGCGAGCGGCCTTGGGCGTGGATGAGGCGCTCGACTTCCTGGAAGCGGCGGATGAACTTGGCGGTGGTGCGGTGGAGGGCTTCTTCGGCACTGCACTTCACGAAGCGGGTCAGGTTGACGACGGTGAAGAGGACGTCGCCGATCTCCTCGCGGATGTGGTCGGCGTCGCCGGATGCGAGGGCCTCCTTGAGTTCCGCGACTTCCTCGTCGAGCTTCGCGACCACGTGGCGGGTCTCGTCCCAGTCGAACCCGACGCGCGCGGCGCGGCTCTGGACCTGGTCGGCCTTCTGGAGGGCCGGAAGGGACTTGGGGACGCCGTCGACGGCGGACTTCGGCGTCTCCGCGCCGCCCTCGGCCCGCTTGATGGCATCCCAGTTACGGAGAACCTCGTCGGCCCCGTCGACCTTGACCTCGCCAAAGACGTGCGGGTGGCGGCGGACAAGCTTGTCCGCGATGGCGGCGGCGACGTCCTCGAAGGTGAATTCGCCGGCCTCGGCGCAGATCTGGGCCTGGAAGACGACCTGAAGCAGGACGTCCCCGAGTTCCTCGCGGATCTTCGCGCGATCGCCGGAATCGATCGCGTCGAGTTCCTCGTAGCACTCCTCGACGAGGTAGCGCTTGAGGGAATCGAGGGTCTGCTCGCGGTCCCACGGGCAGCCCTGCGGCGACCGAAGGAGACGCATGATCTCCAGCAGCCGGTCGATCGGGCGCTCGGGGAGATTCATCGGGCGTCCGGGCCCGCGGTCAGATGCGGCCGAAAATCTGTTCGACGGTCGCGTCGCCGACGTGGTCCACGAGGGCGTCCGCGCCGCCGAAGTCCTGGTGCGAGGTGAACTCGTCCGGCGAGGCGACGACGCGCATGCCGGCCGCGAGAGCGGCGCGGCCCGGCGCGCGGGCGCTGCAGAGGGCGGCGGCGCTGCGCGGGCTGCAGCCGAGGGCCTTGAGGGCCTTCAGCCAGACATCCGCGCCGGGAAACTCGTGATCCGGGCTCGGGAGACAGAACACCTGGGGATTCCAGCGGGCCAGGCCGACCTTCTCGACCAGGGCGCGCGCCGCATCCTCTTCCTGCCACGACAGCACGCCCAGCGAGGAGCCCGCGTCGCGAGCGAGGTCCAGAACGCGGTCGAGGCCGAGGGCCATCGTCACCGCCCGGGAACGGAAATGCTCCGCAAGCGCCTTGTTCAGCTTGGCAAGCAGGCTGGTCCGGGCCGCGGCCCGGAGTCCGTAATGCTCGGCGATGTCGCCGACCATGTGGGCGGGCACGGCGTGCAGCCCGTAGCGCATCATGGCGGGTTCGTCGAACGACACCCCCTGTTCGGAGAGCGTGGCGCGCACGTTTTCGAAGATCACGCGCCGGGTGGGGACCGCCATCCCCTCGAGCTCCATCACGAGAGCGCGGGTCGGGGGCTTTGCATCCAGGGAAATTTCGATCGCCATGACGTCGTTTATCCTTTCCTGATAGCGCAGACGGCGCATACAGTAGGCTTCAGTCGCCGTCCGGTCAAGTCAAACG
>CAYXFW010000018.1:14350-15935 GCA_964464305.1 uncultured Verrucomicrobiota bacterium | reverse complement strand
GCACGGTGCTTGGCGGCATGTTCTACCGTCCCGCCGAGGGCTGGCTGGTCGGCCTGTACGGCGGCGTCGAGTCCGGCGACATCGACGACAACGTCATCGGCGCGGCCAAGATCGCGTACGCGTTCGAGTAAGCGACCCGGTTTCTGCAGCGTCGCCTCCGTCCACAACGGGCGCGCCCAGCTATGCAACGGCAGGGGACTCCATTCGTCGCGCACGTGTTCGTGTGCGTCAACGAGCGGACGGATGGGTCCAAGTCGTGCGGCGACGGCCTCGGGTTGAATCTCAAGGATCTCCTCAAGGCCGGCGTCGAGGCGCGCGGATGGAAGGGTCGGGTCCGCGTCTCTCACACCGGCTGCATGGGCCTCTGCGCCCGCGGCCCCAACGTGATGGTCCAGCCTCAGGGCGTCTGGTTCTCCGGCGTGGCGCCGGAGGACGTGCCCGCAATCCTTGACGAGGTCGGCCGGCATCTGGCGTCCGGCTGACCGGGGCGGGAATCGCTTGCGCGCGGTGGATTCCAGCCCTCCGACGGTGCCGCGGCGCGTGCGCGTTCTCGTCAATCCGCGCTCGGGCATCCGCGCCGTGGGGATGACGCTTTTCAAGGCTTTCGAACGGTATTGGAACGGACCGGGCGTCGACCTCGCCTACCAGATCAGCGACTCCATCGCCGACGGCCGCGCCAAGGCCAGGCAAGCCGTGGCGGACGGGGTCGAGTCCATCGTCGTCGTCGGCGGCGACGGGATGGTCAATACCATCGGCAGCGAACTGGTCGGCTCCGCCACGTCCCTCGGCGTCATTCCCACGGGCAGCGGCAACGGCTTTGCCCGGCATTTCGGGATTCCGCTCGCCTGGGAGGACGCCGTACGAGCCCTTGCGCGGGCCGAGGTCCGGTCGATCGACGTGGGCGCCGCCAACGGGCGCCCGTTCTTCGTCACCTGCAGCATGGCGTGGGACGCCTCGATCGCACGGATCTTCGAACGCTTTCCCGTCCGCGGCATCGTGCCCTACCTCATGGCCGGCGCCTACAGCCTCCTCGAGTACCGCGCCGCGCCGTTCCGGATCGAGATCGACGGCGGCGTCGCCGAGGAGGTGGACAACCCCATGGTCTTCACCGTCGCCAACCTGACCCAGTTCGGCGGCGGCGCCCGGATCGCCCCGGAGGCATGCGCGGACGACGGCCACCTCGAACTCGTCATCGTCCGGCAGGCCGATGCCGCGCGGACGGCAGCCCAGTTCTCCCGGCTCTACGACGGCACGCTGTCCTCCGTGGCCGGAGTTCAGACCCGCCGCTTTTCAAAATCGCTCGTCGTCCGCCGCCTGAACCCGGCCCCCATCCAGCTCGACGGAGAGGCCGTCGACTCGCCCCCCCACGTCGAGGTCCGCGTCCTCCCCCGGTCTCTCCGGGTCCTGATCCCCGTGGTACCCTCCGGATGATGCGTTGAAGCCATCCGCAAACGACGATGCGCCATCCACCCGGGAACCCTGGCGGGGTTCCCCGGGCGGGAAGCGGAGCGTGGTCGGGCTGCTCGGCATGGTCGTGCTGGTGGGCATGGGCGGTATCGGATCGCCTGCCTTGCAGTATATGGCC
>CAYXFW010000018.1:3096-14340 GCA_964464305.1 uncultured Verrucomicrobiota bacterium | reverse complement strand
GGCATGGGCGAGCACATGGCCGAGCGCTTCCTGCCGCTCTATCTCCAACAACTGGCGGATGCATCGACTGCGGTCGTGGCCATCGGACTGCTGGCGGGCATGGACGATCTGTTGTCCGCCCTCTATTCCTTTCCGGGCGGCTATCTGAGCGACCGTCTGGGCACGAAGCGCGCGTTGCTGTTCTTCAATGCCCTGTCCATGGCCGGCTATCTGTGCGTCATCCTGATCCGGTCCTGGTGGGCCGTGCTGATCGGCGCCGCCTTCTTCATCTCGTGGTCGGCCATTTCGCTGCCGGCCACGATGGACTTGCTGGCCAAGGTCGTTCCCAAACACCGGCGTACCCTGGGCGTCTCCGTGCTGGCCCTGGTCCGGCGGGTGCCCAAGATGCTGGGCCCGGTCGTGGGCGGCGCGTGTATCGCGGTCTGGGGCGTGGAGCAGGGCGTGCGCGCGGCATTCGTCCTGGCGCTGGCGCTGGCCCTGGCCGCCTCGGTGCTGCAGCAGCTCCTGATCGAGGACGATTCGGGGGACGCGAGGGTGGCCGAGGCCAATCCGCTCCGGCTCTGGCACGAGATGCCGGCCGGCCTGCGGAATCTGCTGGCTTCCGACATCCTGATCCGCTTCTGCGAACGCATTCCGGACGCCTTCGTGGTGATCTGGGCCACGCGCACCATGCTGAATCCCGTCTCGGAACTCACCTTCGGCTGGCTGAGTGCCGTCGAGAACCTGACCGCGGTGCTCGTGTATTTCCCGGTCGCGTACATGGCCGACCGCTTCGGCAAGAAGCCGTTCGTTCTGATCACATTTGTGTTCTTCAGTTGCTTTCCGCTGGCCCTGCTGTACTCGCAGTCGCTGGTGCCGCTGACGGCGGCATTCGTGCTCCGGGGTCTCAAGGAATTCGGCGAGCCGACCCGCAAGGCCCTGATCATGGACCTGGCGCCGGAGGGCCGCAAAGCCGCTATGTTCGGGCTGTACTATCTCGTCCGCGATGTGCTGGTCGCGTTTGCGGCCTTCGGCGGGGCTCTCCTGTGGAGCGTATCGCCGGAGCTGAGTCTGAAGGTCGCCTTCGGTTTCGGTGTGGCGGGTACGCTGTGGTTCGCGGGGTCCGGACGCGAGGGCTCAGGCGTCAAAACTCCAGCCGCAGCGAAAGGAGGCCGTACGGGGGCAGGGGAATGACGTCTCCGGCCTTGAATTCCCGGGGATCGGATGCGGCGCCGGAGCGGATGGATTTCGGGGCGCCGGCCGGGTACGCGAGCGCCACCGTCTCCGGTTTGTCGGAGAGCGAGCGGAGCCGGAGAATGACCTCCCGGCCGTCCGCGCCGGGCTTCAGGATGGTCGCGGCCACCCGGGGATTGGCGACCGCCACCCGCGGGCGCAGAGCGGGGTTCTTGTTGGCGGCGACATGGGCCAGCGGCTGCGCCTGCTCCATCCCGAAACGGTTGGCGGCGGCGGCATCGTAAATGCCGTGCGGGAGAATGCGGTAGCGAAACACCACGGGGCCGTCCTGCGTGAGCGGGAAATTGGTGAACCAGTGGTTGTTCATTGCCCACGAGTAAACCGTGGCGCTGGGCTCGAGCTTCCGGATCCAGGGCTTTCGTTCCCCACTCCAGCCGCCCGTCTGGTTGGCGGTCATGGCGCCGTGTTCGAACAGCGGGGCGTCGAGGGAGCACCAAGTGATGCCGTGGGTGTCGCCGGAGATGTCGAGCCAGCGCTGAAGCGCCATCCAATTGCGATTGCCTGCGGGCCACTGGTCCTTCTCGACCCGCATCACGCTCCACGGGATGTCCACGCGGGTCGTGGCGTTCGGGATGTCGAAGCCGAAGCCGAAGTGGATGCCGTCCTTGGCCGCGAGCGGACGCTTGTCGACAATATTGGAGATCTCCACCCAGGGCAGGCCGTGGACGAGACGGACCGAGCGCGTGACAGCGCGGCAGCCGGTCGCCTTGGATGCGACGCGCAACTCCGCAACCAGCGGTCCGGACTCGACCATGGAAATCGAGACCTCTGTGTCCGCTTCGGCGTCGTCGCTGTCGCCCGGCATCCAGCGGAAAGCGTTGAGCCCGCCGTTCACCCTGGCGTCCGCGAAGTTCCGTCCCGACGCGAGGTCCACGAGGTGCGTGATGTTGCCGGTCGCCGGGTCGAGCGTCACGCGGAGCGTCTGGCTTTCGAGCGTGGTTCCGACGCGCATGCAGGTTCCGGGCAGCGGACACCTCCCGGCGACGACGCGGTAGTGGCGCGACCCGAGCGCGGGCACCTCGGAGGCCAGGAAGGCCAGTTCGCCGGTCGAGAGCCGCTGCGCCGGCACATCCTTGCCCTGTTCGTCGGTGACGCGGTCGCCCCGCGCGCTTTCGGCTTCGGAGAGCAGAACGAGCCCGCCGTGCGGCCACGAGTGGGTGTTGAACACCGCCACGCCGCCCTGCGCCGGGCCCTCGTTGGGTCCGAGTGCGCCGCGGGACGTGTCGGTCGCGGGGGCGAGGGAGTCGTCGAACAGCGCCTGCGTGCGATCGGCGGCCTCGCGGAAGTAGCCCTGCTTGGCCTTCCAGATCGCATCCTGGAAGAACGGCTCGGTCGGGTTCTCGGCGCACCAGGTGTGCTCGGAACCCAGCGCGATATACCGCCAGGCCTCGTCGAACGCGGCGCGCGGCGCGGGCCGCCCGGGACGAAGCATCGACCATAGCGTTTCCGCCTGAGCCAGCCGCTCGCGGGCGTTGCGGTTGACGGCCGCCAGGCCGGCCGCCGTGCCGGAGCCGTCCGTCCAGTACTCGGTGAAGTCGCCGGTGACCACGGGGAACTTGTCGCCGTGCGAGCGCTCGATGGACTGCATGATCTCGTGCGCGCCGGCGATGACGATGCGCGGGAAGGCGTACGCCTCGTTCCATGCCCGGA
This sequence comes from uncultured Verrucomicrobiota bacterium, assembly GCA_964464305.1. Classification (GTDB taxonomy): domain Bacteria; phylum Verrucomicrobiota; class Kiritimatiellia; order PWTM01; family PWTM01; genus VGWF01. Next base: position 11,457 of record CAYXFW010000018.1, on the reverse strand, counting down.
CCGCGTCGGGCACGTCGGCATCCAGCGGGCAGTTGTCCCACAGGCTCCAGGACAGAACGAGGAAGTCGTAGGGATACCTGCTCTGCTCCTGGCGGACCGACTCGTCCGTGAAGTCGACGTCGGCGGTGCCGGTTCGGATGACGGCCGGCATCCGGTCCGGGTCGCGCTGGCCGAACCACGGGCGGCCCAACGCCCCGCCTTTCTTCATGCTTCCGCTGTTGCCGTAACAGCCGGGCTGGAAGAAGAGCACCTTGGATTTTCCGTCGGGGCCCACCCACCAGAAGGGTCGCCCGTCGATGCCGGCATGGGAAGGCCCGGCGCGGACCGTGTTCGGCCAGACCATGACATGGCGCACGCCCTCGTGGGCCATGACCGGCACCATGCCCCACGACATGCCGGGGACGTCGATCTGCTGGAACGTATCCATCGGCACGCCGCTGAGCCTCTGCAGCTCGCGGCTGAAACGGAAAGTCTGGAACAGCTCTTCGTCGGACGCGATGCTGGTGTTGAAGTGCGCGTAGCTTGCGTCGACGCAAAGGTGGCCGTCGCGGATTGCCTTCAGAATGTCGTCGCGGGCCGCGGGCGCGGCGCCCTGCCAGAGACGTTCGAGCGGCCATGTGACCTCGGGATTCCAGCGGTAGCGGGCGCCCCCGGGATAGTCCGCCGTCGCCCGGGCGAGTCGAATACCCTCCACGATGTTCCGCTTGTGGAGAAGCTCGCAGGTGTCCTGAGGGGCCGTGTAGCCGATGTCCACGTGCGCGTGGTTGTAGAGGTAAACCGTCCAGTGGCGGAGGGCCGGCACGAAGACGGTCCGCGTCAACGCCCTGTCGCCCTGGCGCAGAATCAGAGTGGCCTGCGTCGCCTGCTTGACGCCGGCCCCGGGGGGCAACAGCACGCGGCACACGGAGCGCCCGCCGGCGACGGACGGCAGCGCGACCCGCTCGGTCCGCCCGTCCACGGTCACGTCCACCCGCGCCTCACCGAGCAGCCGGTCGCCGCGCAACTCGAGGGAGATCTCACGACCCGGCTGACCGTCGGCCCGCCGGCCATAGACGGGTCGGGCCACGCACGCCATGTCGCCGGGAAAGGAAAGATCCGCTTCCGTCACGCGCCGTCGAGTGGAGAACCGCACCTCGCTCAGGCCGTACGCCGTGCCACCCCAGTTCGAGTCGGCGGCGATGACCACACTTTGCAGCGGGCGTTTCGGGGACACGGCGATCTCGGTCGCTGCGCCTTCGATGCCGTTGGCGCGCGGCAGTTCGACCGCTGCCAGCCGCCGCCAGGCGACGCCGTCCGTCGAACCGAACAGCCGGGTCGTGCGGAATCCGAGGTCGGTTCCGTGCTCCCGGTTGTGGTTCCAGATCGTTACGGCGGAGACGTCCTGGGGGCTTGTGAAATCGAATCGAACCCAGGCCGGCGACTCGATACCGGCGACGGACGAGGGGGAGGGGCGTTCCGTCGTCTGCCACATCGTCGCGCCGTTGGTGCTGGCGTCGTGAACGTCGCCCCGCAGCCCGGAGCCGTCGATCAGCCGCAACGGCGCCTGCGGGCCGCCCTGGGCACTGGAGGTCGAGACTCGAATTCGCTCGGCCGGAATCTCGACGTCGGCGGACACGGCCACGGCGGCATTGGCAACGGCCAGGACTGCGAGGGACAGGATCGGGAAGAGAACGCTCGTCATGGGCTGAAACGATGCCAGAACACCCCGCGCAGGTCGAGGACGACCGCGGCCGTCCGGCAAGGAATCTCAGTACTCGATCAGGCCGGCGTCGGGGCCCCATGCGGTGGCGGTGTCGACATCGCGCAGCATGCGGGCCACGAGGGGACGGCAGGCGGCGGGCGCGAGGCCGTCGGTCAGGCACCATTCGATGCAGACCGCCTGGGCGAGGATGCGTCCGCCCAGGCACCGCAGGCCCTGGGGAAGCGCGCCGTCGGGGCCGGCGCAGGCGAAGGGGGAGAGATCCGGTCCCGGCAGACCGACCTTCTGCGACGCCGAGGTGACCACGGTCTGGAAACTCTCGCCGCCGGTCCGGCCGGACTTCTCGGCAGCCTGCCAGATCGCGTCGCACAGGACGTCGTTGGAACCTTCAAAGATTCGGAAGGGCCGCAGGTCCGCGGTGGCCCGCCCGATATAGGTGTCGGTGCGGTAGCTCTCGCCGCCGAGCAGTTGGGACGCCGACGTGGCCGAGGCGAAGGCGATGTCGGAGGCGACGACCTTGACCACATTGGCGTTCCGGCTGTTGACGTCGCCGTTTGCCGCGTCCGCCGCCGCCGACTCCCGGCAAGCCACCTTGAACAGCAGGCGGGACACGTCCCGGGCGGCCTCGATTTCCGCAAGACGGGCCTGCACCTGACCGTAGTCCGCGAGCGCCCTGCCGAAGACCCGCCGCGTCGTGGCGTGGGCCGCGATCTCGGTCGCGATGCGTTCGCACGCGCCGCAGGTGATGGCGGCGATCGAGATGCGGCTGCGGTGCAGCACCCCGTGGATCCGGCGAAAGCGCTCCGTCCGGCTGCCTGAGAACAGCGGTCCCATTACGCCCTCGCGCGCGGCGATGCGGGTCATGCCGTAGGGGATCGACCGGAGACCGGCACTGCCGTACCGCTTGAGAAGCTTGAACGACTCCGGATCCGCGCGGCAGATGTAGAAATTGAGAGAAGGGAAGCGGTGCTTCGCGCCCGGGGGCACATCGCGGGCCAGCACGAGCCAATAGTCCGCGAGGCCGGACAGTCCGGCCCAGTGCTTGACGCCGGTGATCTCGAGGGCGCCGTCCACCTCGCGGCAGAGGGTCTCGCAGGCGGAGATGTCCGTTCCGCATCCGGGCTCGGTGATCATCATGCCGCCCAGCATGCCGCCGGTGAGGAATCCCTCTTCCAAATGCCGGTGCCAGATCTCGGGCGCGAAGCGGCTGACCGGATGGGCGAACAGGGAGGCGGTGATGCCCAGCGACAGGGCCATCTCGACCGAGACGAGGGCGCATTGGCGCACCGTCTCCAGTCGTCCTTCGGCGGTGGCCTCCGTGCCGAACAGGCCGCGCAACTCGCCCGTACGCAACACCGAGCGCAGAAACTCCGGCGAATACCCGGCCGGATTCAGAAGTTCCGAGTCCGGCAGCGTGCTGAAGATGGAGGTGCCGGTCGTCATGGTGGCGTCAGACATGAAAATCATCTCCGTCCGGACAGGCGGCGGGCGCGCTGGGCCTCGTGCAGGTCGGGAGGTACGACGCCCGACAGTTTCTCGATCCACGAGCCGTCCTTGTCGCGGTCGGAACTGTAGCCGTGTACGCCGATAAGGTTCATCATCGGCCAGTCGGGCAGGGGGGCGGCGGATGCCCCCTTCGTCCGGATGTTCCAGAAGGTGCTGCGCGCGCCGGCGTGGGGGCCGCGGTCGTTCCGGCCGCCGCTGACCCAGAACTTCGAAGGATCGCCGGCGTCGATGTCGGTGAACAGGTTCTCGTAGGGCATGTTGGCGTGGTGATCGAAGGTCATCTGGACGGTGCGGCCCTTGGAGAAGACGTTGCCGTTGGCGAGGCCCTCGACGGTCAGGTCGTGAACGAAGCGGGTGCCGATGTCGAACCGCGTGACTAGGCAGTCCTGCGCTCGGCCTGAAACCCACAGCGCATGGTGTCCGGTCGGGTCCTTCCGCTTCGGCGCGGTGAAACGGGTGTTCTCGATGAGACAGAACCTGCAGCCCGTCGCGATGACGCCGTTGTCGCAGTCGGCAAACGCCACGTCGCGCACCCAGCCGTTGATCACCCCGCTCATGTGGATTCCGTTGTAGCCCTCCTCTTCGAGGTGCGGCTTCTTCGGCACGCCGGGGAACTCGAAGGAGAGGTGCTCGACGCCCTGGTCCTCCGTCGTCGGAGCCCACGTCCACGCGAGCGGGCTCCATTCCGGGCGCAGGTCGAGCCGCAGGGGTCGGTCGAGGGTTACGCGGCCGCCGTCGACCGCGGTGACCCATGCGATCCAGTCCATGAAGTTCGGGCATTCCTTGAAGGTGGCCTTGCCGGGATCGGCGCGGTCCGCATGGATGTGCCGCCCGAGCGATGCGGCGTTGGTCATCGTCAGCCGGATGGCGCTTCCGGGCCGGAAGGCCGAGGCGTCGGCCAGCACGATGATCATGTCCCCTCGCTTGGCCGGCTCCGAGACCGCGGAGGCCATGCCGCTGCGGCTGCCGCCGCGAATCGCGATGAAGCCGCCGCTGAACGAGTACTTGGACTTGAACTCGTCCACCGGGGGGGCGGGATGGATCTGCGCCAGCGGTTTCGGACACACCAGGACCGTACGGTCCGGCCCCTCGCCGCGAAGCACGACGCCGCCGCGCGAGAGGGTGACGGTGTCCGTCAGCACGTAGCGGCCGGCCGGCACCAGAATCGCGCCCTGCGACGTCGCCTGGACCGCGGCGAGGAATGCGGCGGTGTCGTCGGTATGGCCGTTGCCGCGCGCGCCGTGGTCGCGGACACTGGTCGAGACCGGCATGTCCGGGGGCGCGCCCGTGCCGCCGCGGTATCCGGCGAACGAAAAGTCCGGCAGGCGCGAATCGGGCGTCCACAACTCGCCGTCGCGTCCCCACAGCTTGGAGGTCGGGCCGCCGGCTTCGGCCCGGCCGGGGAGACGGGGCGGGACCGACGGTGTTCCGGGTGTATGGACGGCGTCCGGGCCGCTTCCCGGAGCGGGGGCGGGGGAGGTCACGGCGGCCGGCAGGAGTTCCCGGTCCGCCGGGGTCAGTCCGTCGCGCCGGATCTTCAGCCGCGTCCCATCCCGCCGTTCGAGCACGACGAACAGCGTCCCGTCGTAGCCCGCGAATCGCGCCTCGATCTGCGACCCGCCGGTCGAGGTCCACGTGCGGAAGTCCTCGGCCCCGTGAGCGGGCGGGCCGCTGAAACCCATCAGTGCTGCCGCGCAGAGAACGACGGTCGGCAGCGGCCAACGGACCGCGGCGCGAGGCACGGTCCGCCGCACGTGCGGCACGACCTCCCGCCCCTTCCGCCCGACCTGTCGCACCGCATTCATGGCGTCGACCCTGTCAGAAATGCCTCCGCAGATCAACACTGCGGCCTCCAGGTTCCAATGCCCATCCTGCGGTCGTGGGCATGCGGTTGACACGCCGTCATATTTCCGGTATATATGACGGCATGAAAACGCGTGCGCCCTACAAGCGGTTACTGAAGGCGCCTGAACAGAGTTTCTTTCTGTTTGGCATGCGGGGCGTGGGCAAGAGCACATGGGCGAGACAGGCGTTCCCCGATGCCCATTGCATCGATCTTCTGGACGAGGGCTTGTACCAGAGTTATCTGCGAGACGCCCACCTCTTCGGTCGGGAGTTGTTGCGAGTCCCGGCGGGACAAACGGTCGTGGTGGATGAGGTCCAGCGGCTGCCCGCCCTCCTGAATGAGGCGCATCGATTCATCGAAAGCCGTGGTCTGCGGTTTGTCTTGTTGGGATCGAGCGCCCGCAAACTGAAGCAGGCGGGAACGAACTTGCTGGCGGGACGCGCGCTGCGTCGGGTCATGTTTCCGCTGGTGCCCCGGGAACTCGGAGCGGATTTCGATCTGTCCGAAGTGCTGCGCTTCGGAAGCCTGCCCGTGATCTGGCAGTCGTCGGCCAAGGCGGAGAGCCTTGAGGCCTACGTGCAGTTGTACCTGAAGGAGGAAATCCAGGCTGAGGCCTTGGTGCGGAATCTGCCGGGGTTCGCTCGCTTCCTGCCGGTCTCGGCCATGTTCCACGGTCAGGTGCTGAGCGTCGCCAGCCTGGCCCGCGACGCAGGGGTGGCGCGGACGACGGTCTCCGGTTATCTGGAGATTCTGGCCGACACCTACTTGGCGTGGCTTTTGCCGGCCTACGACGGCAAACTGCGGGTCAAGGAGCGGAAGCACCCCAAGCTCTATTGGGTGGACCCGGGGGTCATGCGGGCGGTGAAACGGGAACTTCACCCACCCGGAGAGGCGGATCGCGGCGCGTTGATGGAAGGCTGGGTCGGCGCCTTGCTGAAGGCCTACGGCGAACCCGGCAGCAGGCTGGGGTTGGGGCATGACGGCTTGTTCTACTGGGCGCCGACCGAAGGCGGAACGGAGGTGGATTTCCTGATCCAACGCGGCCGGGAATTCACTGCGATTGAGGTCAAGGCCAAGGCGAGCCTGTCCTCGCACGACTTCAAGGGGCTGAGGGCCATTGCCGGACTGAAAGGCCTACGCCGCCGCCTGACGATCTTCCTCGGAGAACGCCCCTTCCGCACCGAGGACGGTATCGATGCGCTGCCGATTCGGAGCTTTCTGGATGAGTTGGAGGGAAAGGCAATTTGAGCGGTGCGGACAGTTCCGCCCTCTGGATTCTGGCGCCGCCGTTTCCATGTCCTGTGCTTCTCAAGGAAGAGAGACGAGACAGGATAACAGGATCTATCCATAGAGATACGTGATGATGGTCTTGGAGGGCGCCGCTCCGTCGGCGCCGTGCAGGAGGCACTCGAAGCATCGTTTGATCCCGATCGTCTGTTCTTGGCCGATGATTTGGGTTGCCGTGTACTGCGCGTGACCCGTGGGGTCGGTCCTTCAGGTCCGCCACGACCTTCAGCGATGCGCGAGGGCCTTTGTGGGTGTGATAGCTGCGGTGGAGCTGCCGCCGGACGGGTCTATTTCACTGTCCCCGGTTCCAGAACGATGTACGCCCGGGGGGCGACAGTCCTTCCGTGGTGGTCGAAGCCGGCGGTGCCGTAGTTGCAGACGATCTGCGTGCCACCGGAGTAGACGGTTCGAAAGACGTCGGGGGCGATCCTCTCGTGACGGTCCATGAACTCGGTCTGGAGGTGGGCGAGACGGCTGAACTCGTCGTGTCCCTCCTTGATCTTCGCGACACCGGCCACGAGGGCCTCGTCGGTCTCGCAGGTGAGGTCCTCGGCGCCCATCCACTGCTTGTTCCCCTCGAGGAATTTCGAGTGGAAGTAGAACATCGGACGGCCGCCGAACTCGACAAGCTTGAGCCGCGCGGTGTCTTCCTTGAGGGTGTAGTTCGTCGTTTCGGCGAACGGATTGCTCATGACGATGCCGTGGTAGACCAGTTGCCAGATGGGAATCATGCGGTCGACCATCGGCGGCCGCTTCGTCAGGCCGCTGAACGACACGTACAGGGCGTAGTCGAGGTTGCCGCAGCAGAAATCCCAGGGTCCCTCGGATGAGACCCCTCCGAAGACGGCCTTTGCCTCGCCCATGATGCGGCCGATCCATGCCGCGCTCTCGTCGGCGCTGAGCGGATGGTCGGGGTCGTAGCAGGCACGCGGCTTCACGATGGTCAGGACGTCGATGTAGTGCACGCCGCGAAAGCCCAGCGCCGCCACCGCGCGCAGGTCCTTCGTCGCGAACCGCTCGTACGCGCGTCGCGGGCAGACATTGTACATGCGACCGCCGCTCCAAACGGCGTTCGTCGAAAGCGTTCCGCCGGGGTTCTTGATGATGTACTCCTCGTCCCACGCGTCCGAGATGCGGTAGGCATCGGAGAGGTTGTTGTGGCACACGATCTGGAACCCCATCGTCTGCGCCTTCCGGACCAGCTGCCGCAACTTCGCCTCGCCGCCCAGCGCCTCCTCCACCGGGAAGAGCTGCGGGTAGCGGCCGTCGTGTCCCTTCCGGTTCCAGCCGACGAGGCAGACCTCCGCACGCCCGACACCCTGCCGCTTGAACTCGTCCAGAATCCGGCCGACCCGGTCGAATGTGACCACGGTCTTCATTGCCGGCTCGGTTTCGGGCGTCTGCTCTTCGATCGGGCTCGGCGCCGGCTTCCATCCCTGGCGGATCCGGACCTCGACGCACCGGGCCGCGTAGGCAAGTTCGGGGCTCTTCGACATCCTCTCCTTGAGCGGCACGCACGCCTTGCGGGCCAGTTGATGGGCCCGATACGTCCGCGCCATGCCGGAGTAGTCGGCATCGACGCCTTCGAGGAAATGATAATCAATCGCGATGTCGCCGCGCGGCGCGCGCCCTTCCAGTTGGAACCGCGTAAACAACGTGTACACGCCCTCCTTCGCCCGGGCGACGAGCGTGTACTCATGGGGAAGCCCGGTGACGATCGCGACGAACGTCGTCCGCGGGGTCTTCATGCCAAACATCGGCATGCAGCTTGACGCCAGCGCCTGTTCGCCGTTCTGCTCGCGGAAGGTGCCGAGGAATCCGTTCGGCATCATGAAGTAGCCGTCCTCGCCCGTCGAGGCCGTCGCGAACTCCGGCCGAAGCTCGATATGCCGGATGCCGGGCGGGATTTCGGCCGCCGTCCAGCGAAAGCGCTGCACGCGGCCCTCCTGCACGAGGGGGATCGTCCGTTTCTCGACGCGTCCGTTCGTGTACGTGCAGGTCGCCTCCACGGTGGCCGCCGCCG
>CAYXFW010000018.1:0-3086 GCA_964464305.1 uncultured Verrucomicrobiota bacterium | reverse complement strand
CCATCCAAGCCAGGGTCCATGCACGTCTCATCCCGTCGTCTCCTTCCCCCGCCGTCCGCGCCGCCGGACTTCTCCACAGGCCGCCTTGCAGAGGAACGATGGCAGGCGGGCGGGCTGTGTCAAGACGAAGCGGGGAGCGCTCCCATTCACGCCGACACGAGGTTGGACAGTACCGTGGAGAGCGGCATCTGCAAGGGAGCCAGTCGCGGCTGACGGGAAACCGCCCGCGCCCCGTCCAACAATAATGCGCAATTCTCATGGATTTCGGAGAATCCCGGGAGCAATATGGGAGGCAACTGGAGGAGGCGACGATGAGTGGAATGGCGTTTGAATCCGGTTGTTCCCGCCGTCAGTTCATTTCCCGATGCGCGGCCTGTGCGGGCTGTGCCACCGGCGGCATGCTGATCGGTGCGCGGGCTGCGCGGGCGCAGGTTCCCGCGGGCAGTTCGAAAGTCCGGCTGGTGTTCTGCGAAACGAAGAACGACAAGCCGATCTGGCCGAACATCGGCTACGACTTCGATGCGCGCCGCAACCGGATTCTCGATGTGCTGGCGAAGGGCTGTCCGGGCGTCGAGTTCGTGCAGGCGCGGCTGATGGATGGTCCGCAGGAGGCGGACGGGATCCTCAAGAACGATGCGGAGGTCGGCGGGTACCTGCTCTGTGTGCAGGGCCTCGGCTGGGCGAACGACATCGTGAAGTTGTGCGGCACCGGCAAGCCCACGCTCGTGGTGGACAACCTCTTCGGCGGATCCGGGCTCTTTCTGTCGCGGATGCCGAAGATGATGGAATCCGGAAAGACGGTCGACTGGGTGAGTTCCTCGCGCGACGAGGACCTCGTTGCATCGGCGCGGCACTTTGCCATGCTGAAGGACGGCCGGAGCGCCGCCGACATTGCCGGGGCCTTCCGCACCGCCCGGCGCGGCGCCACGCCGGTCGTCACGAACTGGACCTGCGCGCCCGACAGGGTGCCCGAGCCCGATGTCGGGAAGACCCTCGCGGAGTTGAAGAAGACGAAACTCCTGGTCGTGGGCGGGCGGAAGAGCGGGGACGCCTTCTTCAAGGCGGCGGCCGAGGTGACCGGCGTGGAGTTGATCCCCATCGCGTTCGAGGAAATGTCCGCGGCGTGTGCGGCGGCCGATGCGGGCGCGGCGAAGGCGTTCGCCGACCGCTGGGCCGGCGCCGCGAGGAAGGTCGTCGAGCCGTCGCGCGCGGATCTTGAAGGGTCGGGCACGATGTACGTGGCGATGAAGGCGCTGATCGACAAGCATGGCGCCCGCGGAATCAGCGTGAACTGCCTTGGCGGGTTTTACGGCGGCCATCTGAAGGCCTATCCGTGCCTCGGCTTCAGCCAGCTCAACGACGACGGCATGGTCGGCGGCTGCGAGGCGGATGCGATGTCCGCGCTGACGATGGCGTCGATGGGCGCGATGACCGGCCGGCCGGGCTACATCTCGGACCCGGTGATCGACACGTCGAAGAACGCGATCGTCTACGCGCATTGCGTCGCGATGACGAAGCCCTTCGGTCCCGCCGGCGCGGCCAGCCCGTATCTGATCCGGTCGCACTCGGAGGACCGCAAGGGCGCGTGCGTCCAGTCGCTGCTGCCTGCGGGGCACATGACCACCACCATCGAGATCAACCCCGTCTCCAGGCAAATGCTGGTGCACAAGGCGCGGACGATCGGCAACAACGACAGCGACATGGCCTGTCGCACGAAGCTCGAGGCGCAGGTCGTGGGCGATCTGGAGAAGCTGACCGAGACCTGGCGCATGGGCTGGCACCGCGTGACGTTCTACGGCGACCTCTCGCCGCACGTCGCCGCCCTCTGCGATGCGTGGAAACTCGCGCGCGTCGAAGAGGCGTAGGTCGGAACGATTCAGTCGAAGAATGGTTCGTCCGGAACCGGCACTGCATCGCTCCGGCCTGGGCGGGGATTTGGGCTATTCCGCTGCCCCGGGCGTGAGCCGGTACGCGCCCTTCGTGTTCCGTCCCCTGATGCTGAGGGCCAGGGGTGGCGAGATGCCGTCGGGGTCGACGATTTGGAGGTGGACGGTCCCGGTTTCGGGGACGTTTCGGAAGCGGTCGAGCTGCGTTCGCGCGCGGGCGGCGGCTATCGTCCCGGGCGGCGTGCGTTCGTCCGGGAAGAGCGTTCGTAGGTCCAGCGTCGAGAGGCCCGACCAGATTTCGTTTCCGGCGTTGTCCTCGATGAAATACCGGATCTTCCACGCGTCGTAGGTTGGCGTCAGACCGATGTTCAGCCAATCCATCGCGATCTGCAGCCTGCCGCCGGCGCGCGCGACCCGGGCCTCGGTGAACAGGTAGCGGAATCCGATCAGCGAATACATGCGGCGAAAGGCATCCAACGCCCGCGGATCCCCGAGAATCGAATAGTCCGTGGGGTTCGTGGTGTGCCGCCCCGTGCTGACATTGCAGTTGCGGATGACCGCCGGGTGCAGGTATTGGACGGGCTCCAGCAGGCCCCAATAGGGATGGAATCCTTCCTGGGTGGGGCCCCACCGGCCCGGCTCGCCGACGAGCGGGGCATGTTTCCAGCGGTCGCGGATCAACTCGTACAGCTTGACGCCGTCCTTCTCGTAGAGGTTCGCCGCGTAGTAGAGCTTCTGGTAGTAGCCGCTCGATTCGTCGCAGCCCCAGTTGTCCCTGAAGATTCCCAGCAGCCCCGCCGCGTTCCGGGCGGCCATGAGATAGAAATGATACTCCTTGAGCGAGTCGTACGTCGCGGGCAGATAGACCATCCCGTTGGTGGGGACCAGAAGGCGGATGTCCGGGAAGTGCCGGATGAAGGCGTCGACGACCCGGATCAGGCATGCGGAGGACGGAGGAATCAGCCGTTTCGGATACGCGCCTTCGCCCCAGAACCCGAAGTGGCGCATTTCGATATATCGGACCAGTTTCTTGCGGGGAAGCGTCTTTCCGTCGCAGGTGATGGGCTTTTCCAGGTACTCCGCGAAGGCCTTGAGCAGTGCCTCGTAGCGCGCGAAGAAGTACGGGTTTTCGAAGTTGGGCTCCCAGTGGTCGGTCTTGTTGAGCCACAGGGTGTTGATGGTGTCCTTCTGGTCGCTCTT
>CAYXFW010000017.1:0-16518 GCA_964464305.1 uncultured Verrucomicrobiota bacterium | reverse complement strand
AGTCGAGGGACAGCTGCAGCGTCACGGTCTGGTCGCGGCCATTGAGCGCGCCGATGTACCAGTCATCGCCCTTGCGGCGCGCGATCGCGACATGGTCGCCGGGAATGCCGGCGAGGAACTTGACGTCGTCCCACGCGACCGGCACGCCGCGCAGAAAGTCCTTCACGAAGTCCGGCGCCTTCCGGTAGGAGTCCACGCCGTCGGCGAAGTGCATCCAGCCCGACTCGAAGACGACGGAGAGCGCCAGCTCGTGGGCGACGGTGGTCTTGTGCGGGTTGTTGTTGTCCTCGAAGGCCACCGGCGTGTAGTCCATCGACCCGACGACATTGCGCGTGAAGGGCAGGATCGTGTTGTGCGACGGCGCGGCGGCCGGAAAGTTCGGATCGAAGATGTAGCACTCGGCGCCGCGGACGCCTTCCATGGTGATCAGGTGCGGGTAGGTTCGCGCCCAGCCGCGCGGCATCGTGCAGCCGTGGAAGTTGACCATGATGTCAAAGTCCGCCGCGTCGCGGAGGATGTCGACGTAGTGCTGCATGAGGTTCTGCTTGTCGCTCTGGAAGAAGTCGACCTTCACGCCCTTCACGCCGAGCTTCTGCAGCCACGCGAACTCGCGGCGGCGGACGTCGCTCGGCATCATGCGGTCGCGCGGGGCCTCGGTGACCTCGTTATGCGGGCCGCCGGAGTTGTACCAGAGCAGGATGCCGACCTTCTTCGACTTTGCGTACCGGATCAGGTCGAGGATGGCCTTCTCGTCGACGTAGTTCCAGTTGGCATCGACGAGGAAATACTCCCAGCCCATCTCGGCGGCGAGGTCGATGAAGGCCTTCATGCGGTCCGGCTTGCGCGGGCTATCCTGTTCCGACCACCAGCTCCACGCGACGCGGCCGGGCCGGATCCACGATGGCGGGCGGGCGGGGCCTGGCGGGTTGAGATCGTTGACGAGCGTCGACTCGACGATGGCCGCCGGCGTTGCGCCGACGATGACTACGCGCCACGGTGTCGCCCACGGCAGCGGGCTGGAGGGCGCGACGTCGCCCGTCTTCATGCCCTCCACCGCGTCGGGGAAGCGAAGGCGATACAAGGCGCCCGGGGCCGCGGAGGCAAGGCGGCATCCGCAGTAGGTGCCGTCGATGGCGGCTTCCGTGATCAGCGCCCACGGGCCGTTCGCGCTCGTGCGGAAGAGGGCGGGGAAGCACCAGCCGGCCTTGTTCGTGGTGACGCCGCCGGCAGGCATGCCGTTCTCGAACAGGCGCTCATAGGCGGGCGTCCACTTGGTCGATTCGTCGTAGGGCTGCACCCACGCGGCCGATCCGGCGGGAAGCTGGAACCCGGTCAGCTCCCCGGTCACGGTGCGGGGGCTCGCGAGGGTGTCGGGGAAGCGATAGCGGAAGGCGATCCCGTCGTTCTGGGCCCGGACCACGATCTCCAGCGGCGCCCCGCCAGCGTTGCGGAAGGCGAGCGTCAGCTCGTTCGCCTCGACCCGGCACCGGCTCCGCTTGCCGTGGGGCATGGTGTAGTCCTCGGCGAGCCTGCCGCGGCGCTCTGTGACGAAGATCAGCCCTTCGACAAACCGCTGATCGTCGCGGACAATGCCCAGCGGCGATTCGCCCAGCACGGGCGCCCCGGCGAGCGACACGCTGTAGGTGAGCGAGGCCCCCCCCTTGACCGTTGCCGCAAGCCGGCCGTCCGGCGACGCCACGGTCCACGATTCCCCTGCGCCCGCCGCCGCCGCCGCCGCCGCTGCCGCCATCCATCCCGCCAGAACCAGTTTTTTCATCGGATGCATCCCTCGCATCACTATGCCCCTCCGCCACCCGCACGGACAGCCCGAAATCGGAGGGGACGAAGCGAGTTTCAGGCTACAGGCGTCCAACCCCGAGGCTCCGCCGGATGCACGAAACATGTAACGATCGTTACATGAAACGTGCACGCATGGATGGAGCTGCGCGGGGACCAGATCAAAAAACCTGTTTCCATGGTCATTTTAGCGCATGCCTCCCTATGGCCGCTTCATTTGGCTGCACGAGTTTTGTAACGATCGTTACCAAATTCGTGCACTTGATCCTGGGAGATCAGGAGCGAACGCCGTTCCGCGGGCCTTGGGCGGGGCGGTTGCGTTGCCGTTTAAGATCGGGTTTCATCGCGGGCACGGATGAAATGGGCATCGGACAAGGGGTTCAGAATCGCAGGCATCGCTCTGACGGCATTCAATGTCGTGGGATTGGTCACATGTGCCGCCACCATGCAGCAAGTCAGACAATCGACATCTTGCGCGGATGACGGGATGTGTCGGATTGGCGGAATGCGCGGGAGGGCGTAGGCTGTGCGGCCCATGACAACTGTGGAATCCAGAGATGCGACGGTGGCAACGAAAGGGTGGCGGGCGCTCCGCCTGCTGGGCGCGCCGCACATCACGGTCGCGTGTCTGCTGTGGTTTGGCGTTCTGACGGTGTGGGGCACGCTGTACCAGGCGGACCCCGTGCACGGCCTTCACGGCGCGGTGCAGAGGTTCTTCCACTCGTGGTTCTTCCTGGCGGGCGGAGTTGTTCCGCTCCCCGGCGTGCAGGGAACATCGGCGTTGTTCCTCGCGAACCTCTTTGCATCGATGCTGACCCGGTTCGAGCGTCCCTCGCGGGCGATCGGGCTCTGGATCGTCCATGTGGGACTGGTCGTGCTGTTTCTCGGCGGGCTCCTGAGCCGGCAGTACGGACGCGAAACGACGCTCGTGCTGGCGGAGGGCGAAAAGGCGTCGATGTCCGTGTCCGAGACAGGGTGGGAGATCGCCGTTCTGACGCCCGGGGCGGAGGGGCGACGCGAGGTCCGCGCCTACGACGTGCGGAGCCTTCGCGCCGGCGGGTCCCTGGCGGTTCCGGGCGTCCCCGGGTCGGTCGGTGTGGTGCGCGTGATCCCCGCGGCCGTGGTGTCCCCGGCTGCGGGTCCGACGCCGTCCCCGGAGCAGGTGACAGACGCGCCGGCGGCCTCCGATCCGCGCATGGACCGGCCGGCCGTCGTGCTGCGCGCGGGCGACGAACGACTTGTCCTTCTCGGCGAAGGCCCCGCCGCCGTCCTGCATCTCGAGGGCGGGGGCGAGGCGCATCTGCTGCTGCGCCGCGCCCGGCTGCCGCTTCCGGTTTCCGTGAAGTTGATCGATTTCGAAAAGAAGTTTCATCCCAACAGCGGCATCGCGCGCAGCTTCTCCAGCCGTGTCGAGGTGGACAGCGGCGGGAGGGCGAGAGAGGTGACGATCTCGATGAACCGCCCGTACAGGCACGGGGCGTTCACCTTTTTCCAGTCGTCCTACATGGACAACCCCCGCGGTCCCGAAGTCTCCATCTTCGCCGTCAGCGAGAACCACGCCCGCCTGCTGCCGTATGCGGCCACCCTGATCATGTTCGCAGGAATGGCCGTGCATTACCTCCCGAGAAGGAGGCGGGCATGAAAGCACGAAATCCCAATTCCGAAATCCGAAACAAGCACGAAGCGCGAAGCTTCAATGTTCCAAACGCCAATCCGCGTTTGGAGTTTGGGACTTCCAGTTTGGGATTTGTTTCGTGCTTCGGGATTGGGAATTCGTGCTTCCGCCGCCTGGCGCTGGTGTTTGCGGTGGCGTCGGCCGTCGCAGGCCGCGCGGCGGGGGCGTCGCCGGTCGACCTGGGGGTCTTCGGGTCGATCCCGGTGCTCGAGGGCGGCCGGCCCATGCCGTTATCGGCCTACGCCCGCGTGGCGATGCTGCAGATGTCGGGGCGGACGACGTGGCAGGGCGGGCCGGCGTCGCACTGGCTGGCGCGCGCGCTGTTCGAGCCGGACGCGACCACGAACGATGCCATTTTCCTGATCTCGCACCCGGATACGTTCGATGCGCTCGGGCTCGCCACCGACAAGCCGCGACGCCGTGCCTCGTACGCGGAACTCGAACCCGTGCTCCCCCGGCTGCGCGACCTGTCCTCCCGCGCCGCCGGCGTGAAGGCCGCCGACCGGACGCCGGCCGACCGCGATCTGCTCCAGCTTGTGTCCGCGATCTCGCTCTTCGCCGCGTTCTCGCGCGGCGACCATCCCGCCATCGTGCCGCGCAACGGCGGACACGATCCATGGCTGGCGCTGTCCGAGGCGGCGCAGCCGGCCGACGCGGATGCCGCGATGATCGCCACGGCCTGGTCCGGTCTGCGAAAGGCCTGGCTGGCGCGCGACACCGCCGCGTTCACGGATGCGGCGCGAACGGCGCGTGCCGCTGCCCTGCACGGACTCGACGACCCGCGCGCGGGCCTCCGCCTGCGGGGCGAGGAGACCATGAACCGCCTCCGTCCGTTCACCCTCTCGCTTCAGGGGTACCTGGTCGCGGCGGTGCTCGGCTTCTGGGTCGCACTCGATCCGCGCCGTCGCAAGACCGCCCTCGCCGCGGCCATCCTGGTCGGCCTGGCGCTGCTGGCCCATTCGGCCGGACTGCTGCTGCGCGCCTTCATCATGGGCCGCCCGCCGGTGACGAATCTCTATTCGACCTTCGTATTCGTGGCCTGGTGCTGCGCGGCGATCGGACTGGGCGTCGAGCGCGCCCGGCGCGACGGGCTGGGCCTGCTGGCGGGCGGAACGACCGCCGTGGTGCTTCTGGCCGTGGCCGGCCGCTACGAGCTCGACGGCGACACGATGCAGCGGGTGGTCGCGGTGCTCGATTCGAACTTCTGGCTCACGGTCCATGTGCTGACCATCATGGTCGGCTACGCCGGCTGCCTCATGGCCGGAGCGGCGGCCCATGTCCAACTGGTGAAGCACGGGCTGCAGGGCGCGGCGTCCGCCGCGCCGGTCGCGCGCGCCGTCCGCGGACTGCTGGGGCTGGGCCTGGTCTTCACGTTCCTCGGGACCATGCTCGGCGGCGTGTGGGCGGATCAGTCGTGGGGACGCTTCTGGGGCTGGGATCCGAAGGAAAACGGGGCGTTGCTGATCGTCCTGTGGACGGCGGTCGTTCTCCACGCGCGCGGGCCGCGCCTCATCGGGGACGTCGGCATGGCCGTGGGCGCCGTACTCGGGATCGTCGTCGTGGCCATCGCATGGCAGGGCGTGAACCTGCTCGGCGTGGGCCTGCATTCCTACGGGTTCACCTCCGGGGCCGCCTTCTGGCTGACGCTGATCGCTGCGGTGGAGGTCATTTTCTGCGCCGCAACGGCAGGATGGATCCGGAGTGAAGAGGCGGGGAGCGAGAAGTGAGAAGGGAGAAGTCAGCCTTTGAAACGTGCCGGGAACACGACGCGGAAGCAGGCGCCGCCGAGTTCCGACGTGTCGTACTCGACCGAACCGCCGTGGGCTTGGGCGGCCGCCTTCACGGACAGCAATCCGAGGCCGGTTCCACTTTGCTTGGTCGTGAAGAAGGGCTGGAACAAGCGGTCGCGGTACTCCGGCGGAACACCGGGGCCGTCGTCGCTCACACCGAGCGCGTAGCCGCCCTCGGGCGTCGTCCCCAGGGACACGGCGATTCGCCCCTTGCCGCCGGTCGCCTCCGCCGCGTTGAGTAACAGGTTCAGCACCATCTGCCGCAGGAGGGTCGAGTGGGCCTGGCAGGGGGCGATCTCGGGACAGCGTTCTTCGATGCGGCAGTGGCGGATGCGCGAGTGGATGCGCCCGAATCCAACCGCATCGCGAACGATGGAGGTCAGGTCGCAGGACGTCCGTTCCGTGTGCCCGTTGTCCCGGCTCGCCTGCAACAACTGCGCGGTCATCTTCTGCAGTCCGTCCAGCGCGGTCTGCATGTGCCGGACCGGCTCGGAGGGATTGCCGGCGGCCACTTCGTCGAGTCCGCCGTGAAACACGGAGAGCATGTTGTTGATGTCGTGGGCAACCGCCGCGGCGAAGATTCCCGACAACGCCCTCCGCTCCGCCACGACCAGGGCCTGCCGGTTCCGGGCCAGTTCCCCTTCGCGCTCGGCCACGCGACGGAGAATCGAGAACGCGAGGAAGAACACGACCCCGCTGGTGGTGATAACGAAGGCGATCCCCTTCCAAAACTCGATCTCGGTCAGTTGAAGCTTGGAGACAGCCAAGACGCCGGCCATGTAGCTCGAGACGAAGATGTAGGCGAGGGCCAGACCGCCGTACGTGATCGCCAGCATCACGGCCGTCCGGCATGGATCGCAGTTGGGGGGTATGAACGGCCTTGCCCCCCTCGCCGCGTCCTTGGTTTCTTCAGTCCCCATGTTCACAACCGCACATACTATGCACCCCCGGGCCGAAACGGCAAGTCGGCATGTACGCCCCAAATCCTCGGCTAGTCCTTTGGTATCCGGCGACCACCCGTGTGAAGTACGCATGGATACGGCCGCGACGGACCCTGCTTCGCGAGGACGCTTCGCAGGAGGCACCCGAAGCATCGTTGGTTCCCGATCGTCCGTTCTTAGCCGATGACTTGGGTCTGTCGGAATGTGCTCCCCGGTGGACGCCGCTCTCCGGGCGGCGTCGGGCGTGGGCGATCACATGTGGGGGCTTCCGGCAGAAGCGCTTCCAGCCGGCCGGCACTGTCGCGAAGGCCGCCGGGGCGGTTGCGAAGAAGCCAGAGCCGGCGGTGCCCGCCGATGGCTTCGCGCAGCGCCGGCGCCATCGCGTCGCGTAGGTCGGCGTCGGACCGCCCCTCGCACAGCGCGGCGCCGCGTTCGGCGCCGAGGCGCATCATCCCTGCCGCCCACGCCAGCTCGTCGCGGACCTGCGCCACGCCGGGGCGGCCCGGCTTCAGGCGCGGCAGGCGGGTGGCGATCCCCCCGATGGCCTCCGCGGCGGCGCGGAGGCGGACGGGATCCAGCCCGGTCCGCAGCGCCGCAGGCACATCCGGCTGCAGCCACTTGAAGAACAGGCTCGCGTTCTCCGGTTCGCGGCCGGGCAGACGGTAGGCGTCGGCCAGATCGCGGGCGATCGCCGCCGTCCCGCCTTCGGCGTCGTGGAAGACGTGCGCATCGGCACTGCGCAGCAGGTCGGCTTCCGCGGGAGGCGCGCCGGACCATGCGCACATGGATGCGGCGGCAAGCGGCAGCCAGCTCGCGGGCCAGGGCTGCCAGTGGCCGCCATCGCCCCAGTCGGTGACGACGAATCCGCCGGCGCCGTGCGCGAGGCCGGCGCGGGCGGCGGCCGCGAGGTTGCCGAGTGCGTTGGTCCAGCGGCCGGCGATCGAATTCCACGTCGACGTGCCCGGGCAGACGAGGAACCGGAGCCCGGCGTCGGCAAAGCGCGCACAGCGGCCGTCGAAGTCGTGCGCCGCCTCGTACCCCCATTCAAGCATCGCCAGATCGCGCGGAAGTTCCGGGATGAGTTCCGGGTGCTGGTGCACGACGTCGCCCCAGGCCTGCACCGCGAACCCGCGCGCGCGGACGTCGGCGTGAAGTTTCCGCAGGAACCCGAGGTACACCCGCCCGCGGCCCTCCGCCTCGCACCGTGCCCGGCTGCGGCCCTGGCCGAGCTCCCACGTCTCGTCGCAGTTGATGTTGAACGAGCGGCTCGTGAAGCAGGGCAACAGTTCGTCGTAGAGGCCGCGGACCAGGTCGAACGATGCCGGATTGCCGGGATCCAGGGTCGAGGGACCCCGCCGCGGCCCGCCCCACGGCGGCACCGAACCCTCCGGCGCCTCGGCGAGCGGGGCGTAGCGGGGATGCTTGAGCCAGCGTTCCATGTGGCCGAACGAGTTCTGGTTCGGCACCAGCTCGATACCGGCCTCGCGGCACCACGCATCGAGCGTGCGGACCTCGTCCGGCGTGATCGGACTGGCCTCCGCCCAGACCTCCGGGTGCGCGCGGTACGCGAAGGTGTGTTCCGTGTAGAGCTCGAGCCGGTTGAACTTGAGTTCGGCCAGGAGGCCGACGATGCCGCGGAGCGTGTCCATCGTCGGCACCTTGTCGCGGCTGATGTCGAGCAGTACGCCGCGGACGGCGAACGCAGGCGCGTCGTCGATCTCCGCGCCCGGCCAGTCGCGGCCGCATACGCGGGCAATCTGCCGCAGCGTTGCCGCGGCGCGAAGGAGACCGGCCTCGTCCGGCGAGGAGATGCGGATGCCGTCCGGGGCGATGACGAGCCGGTAGCCTTCCGGCGCCGCCGCCGCCGCGGAGTCGAGCGCGAGCGTCACCGCCGCGCGCCCGGCGGACTTCCAACCCTTGGAAACCGCGCCGCCGGACTCTTCCAAGGCTTGGAAGATCGCCGCCCGCGCCCGCGAACAGCCCTCCGGGGCGGCAACACCCGCGCCATCCGGCACACGAAACATGCCCCCGCCCGGCCGCACCCGGCACGGCTCCGGCAACAGGATGGGAAACCCGTCCTTCACGGAGGCAGCATGGCGTCTCGCCCGGCCGCGTTCAATCCTGTCCGTCGGGCGACCCCACATTCTCTGTCCCCATCGTGGGGGCGGACTTCCAGGTCCGTCCCAGCCACGGCGTGATAGGGGGCCTGCCGGTACACGAGGGCTGCGGCGGAGCTGGAGCTCCGCCGCCACGGGAGGCGCCCATTCCACAGGCGGCGCGACGGGGGTCGGGGAAAAGAGAAACCCCGCGGGCCGGGGGCCCGCGGGGTTTCTGCAAACGCGAAACGGTCTTACTTCGCGCCGGCGTCGGGCTTCGGGGCCGCGCCTTCGGGTCCATGGCCCTTGCCGCCTTCACGACGACCGCCCGGTCCCATGACCTTGCGGGCGTTCTGCAGCTCTTCCTTCGACAGCTGGCCGTCGCTGTTGGCATCGGCCTTCTTGAAGGACTCCTCGGGATTCGGCATCTTCGAGGCGTCGAACTTGTCGCCCATCCGCTCCTTCATTGCGGCGACACGCTTCTCGTGGCTGGCCTTGTACTCCTCGATGGAGATTGTGCCGTTGCCGTCGGTGTCCATCGCCTTGAAGCGGGCCTCGGGATCGCCGCCCGGCCGCCCCTTGCCCTCGCCGCCCTTTCCATCCTTGCCGTCCGCGGCGGACGCCGGGAGGGACATGGCCACGCCGATACCCAACACGCATGCGATCAACCAGCTGTGCTTCTTCATGCTGCTGCAACCTCGTTTCAAGCCGTGGCGCCCGAGATGGGACACCATGCGGTCTTGGAAGTAGAACGGGACCGGCCCTGCTTTAGTGTAAGGAATCGGGATCCATCCCCAGACTGCGAACGCGATCGGCCTTGCGGTGAGGGGCGGACATGGCAAGATCCGCGGCATGCATAGAACCCTGAACCTCTTGGCGAGCGCGGCGTGGCTTGTGGCGGCGGGCGTGGCGGATTCGGGTGCGCCGGCCGACCCGGCGCCGCAGCGCTATGAACTTGCGGCCCGGGCGAGCGCGATCGACGCGCGGGCGAAGCCGCATCCGGAGATCGAGTTTGTCTTCGAGAAGGACGGAAAACCGCAGGATCTGCAGCACGCCTGCGTGGACACGCGCGTCGCGCCACAGGGCAGGCTGGTCATCTGGCTCATGGGGCCCAGCGTCCCCCTGTTCGAACGCCTTTCCGGATACGGCCTGCATGCCATCCGTGTCCACTATGCCAACGGCTGGTTCCCCCGCTTCGGGTCAGGCCCGCCGCCCGCCGACGACCAGTTTCTGGGAAAGATCCGTCTCGAGGCCGCGACCGGCGAGGACTTCAGCGACGCCGTCAGCATCCCGAAGCCCGACGGCATGACGGAGCGCGCCCTGCAATTCGTGAAGTGGCTGGCGAAGGAAAACCCGCAGGGCCGGTGGGGTCAGTTCCTCACCGCGGATGGCGCCGCGGTGCGGTGGGATCGCGTCATCCTGGCCGGCAGTTCGCACGGTTCGACCACGGCCGCGCGTTTTGCCAAGCACCAGCGCGTGGATCGGGTGGTGATGTTCTGCGGGCCTCGCGACCAGTTCGAGAGCTGGCAGGCGCTGCCCTCGGCCACGCCGGCCGGGCGGTTCTTCGCGTTCAGCCACGTGTTGGACGGCGGATGGACAGGCCACCACTACGACCGCTCCTGGGAGATGCTCGGTCTGGGCCGGTACGGGCCCGTGGTGGACGTGGACCGTATTTCGCCGCCGTTCGGCAACACGCGCCAGCTCATCACCGCCGCGAACGTCGGCAACGATCCGAAACGCGCACACAGCAGCGTCGTGCCGGGCGGAGCGGCCGTGAAGGATGCGTCCGGCGCATACGTCCACGAGGCCGTCTGGCGTTACCTCTTCACGCATCCCGTGGAGAAGACAGGCCGGGGCAATCGCCCATAGCCCATCGTCAAGCGCCCCGCATGGCCCCGATCCCCGCCTGCACGTTGGGGGTGGCAACGCGAGCAAGCCTGGAATACGCATGAACACGGCCGCGGTGGAACGCGGCCCTCCAGAAAAAAAGCGGACCCGCGCGCTGGACGCTACACTCCGTCGAGGCCGCGCGGGAGGAGGAATTACTCCTCCCAGGCGCCCGCCCGCGGATCCGGATCGCGGTAGAGTTCCGGGGAGCGGCCCTCGGCGACGCCGGCGGAGGTCTGGTCGCCGGCGGGCGGGAGCTTCCACTGCGGGCGAGGGGAGACCGGCGTGGGGAAGTCCGACTGCCCGATCGCGTGCCGCTTCTCCAGGCTGTCCATGCATCCGCGGACGCACCCCTGCGCCCCGCAGACCGCAAAGTAGCCGACATGTCCGAGCATCTGGTGGTAGGAATCCACGATGTGCCCGTGGGGGAATTCCTCCGAGGCCACCCACGTGCCGGTCGCCAGCGTGTAGGCCATGCGGTACGCGAGCTCTTCCGAAACGCGGCTCTCGCGCACCTTGAAATCCACGGTCGGGAAATCCTTCGCCAGGAACGGGGACACCTCGCGGTGGAGCCCGTGGTGCGTCAGCGTGCAGCGGCCCATGGAGACGTCGCCCCACTCGTAGGTCGTGCCGTCGATCTCGATGCGGACGGGCGGCTTCTCGCCGGCCTTCGGAATCGCCCCGCCCGGGCAGGTCCGCACGCATTTCATGCAGCGGTTGCAGAGGGTTCCGGGCTTCATCAGTGGGTCCGGCTCCAGTTCCGCATCGGTCAGGATGTTGCCGATCCGCACGCGCGGACCCCATGTTTCCGTCAGGAACACCTTGGACCAGCCGATCTCCCCGAGCCCGGCGGCCACGGCGGCGATGCGAACGTTGAGGTTGATCTCGCGTCGCGGGCGCCCCGGCGCGACCGGCGCATGCTCGCCGCCGCGTTCGGGGACGGCGGGATAGAGCGGCACCGCCTCCCAACCGTGGTCCTCGATGAAGCAGGACAGCGCGTAGGTCAGCCGCGGGCGGAACAGGTTGTTCAGCCGGTTGTACGAATAGTAGGTGTAGTTCGGCCAGTGCGTGCCCTCGGTGATGCCGCGGTAGGTTCCGCGCGGGAACGGGGCGACGACGGAGATGACGGACTTGCACTCCGGGAAGATGTTGAGCGGGTGCATCTGGCGCGGCGCGTTCTTGAACCGTCCGATGTCCGCCACGCCCACGAGGCACGGACGCCCCAGCGTGGCCGCGAATTCCTTGATCGCTTGCGAGGTCAGCTTCATGGGCGCCTCACTTCGAGAAGACCTGTCCCGTGGCGTGGACCGAAACGACATCCACGCCCGCCGCGCCGCCGCCGTCACGGACCGCCTGCGGCACGCCCGCCGCGTCGCGCGTCATCGGCCGCCGGAACGCGTCCAACTGCCATGCGGCCCGCTTGCGGAACTCGTTTTCGAAACGGTTGCCCAGTTTGCCCGCCTGCTCCAGGCGCACGAGGCACTCGCGTCCGCAGGCCGCGGCGATGCGGTCCGGCTCCCGGCCGCGGCCGCCGGCGAGGAACGCGCCGTTCGGGCACGACGCGCACAGCGCGGTGTCGACCTCCGCCACCGGCATGGAGCGCCCCTCCACCTCCACCGCGTGCGTGCGGTCGAGATGGATCGCGCCGAACGGGCACGCCTTCGCGCATCCGTCGCAATCGGCGCAGAGGCGTGCGGTCTGCACGGGGTCGCCCTCCAGTTCCGCGTCGGTCAGGATGAACGCGAATCGCTGGCGCGTGCCGTACTCGGGCGTGAGAAGGAATCCACCCAGGCCCACCTCGCCCAGGCCCGCCGCCGGCACCGCGTAGCGCGGGTCGATGTAGACGTTCGGCGCGGGACGGTCGGGCGCCACCGGCATGCCCTTCGGCATCCCCGCCTCGCTGTACGCGAAGAGAGGGACCGCCTCGAATCCCTGTTCCTCGATCCAGAGCGACAGGTCGTACGAGGTCTGCGAGAGGAAGTTGTCCTCCACCCACGTGTAGCCGAAGCACTGGTACGTGCTGCCGAAGTTGGTGCCCTCCTCGACGCCGCGCAGCGAGCCGCGGCAGATCCGCCGCGCCAGGACGATCACCGACCGGCATTCGGGGAAGATCGACCGCGGGTTCCGGTCCGCCGGCACATCCCGGAAGCGCGCGATCGGTGCGACGCCCGCCAGATCCGCCCCGCAGGCGCGGGCCCTGGCCTTGAAGTCCGCCGTCTTCATCCGCGTTCGCCTCCGGCGCAGGTCAACCCGCGCGTATAGGGACAGGCCATCGAACACGCCTCGAAATTGCACGGCCGGTACTTGGGGATCGGCGGCTGCTGCCGCAGGGCGTCCGCCAGCGCGTCCGCCGTGATCACCGCGGGCGGCGGCACGTTCAGCGTCCATCCGACGAACGCGCAGCCCTCGTCCGCGATCAGCGAGTACCGCTTGGCCCAATCGCAGCGAACCGTCCGGAGGACGCGGAAGGTGTCGCGCACGCCGTCCGCCTCGACCGTGGCTTCGCCGCCAAACGCCCCGGTCGCGCAGGCGGCGAGGCAGCGGTCGCCGCAGGTCGCGCAGGCGCCGGGCTCGAACGGCGCCGACATCGCGTCCTCCCGCAGCTCGCGATCCACGACGACGGTCATGTAGCGCACGTTCGTGCCGAACTGCGGGTTCACCAGGAAGCCGGCCTTCGCGAGGCGGCCCAGCCCGGCGGCCCAGGCCTCGAAGCGGTTGGAGAACAGGTCCGGAATCGCGCCGCGCGGACTGGCGGTGGAGGATCCGGCGTCGAGAAGATCCGTGCTGACCGTCGCCCGGACGCCCTGCCGCGACAGCCACATGCCCAGCCGCAGCGCGACGCGGCGCAGGTAGTTCAGGTTCTCGTACAGCGCGAAGGCGTACGGGCCGACCGACTCCGCGGGGGTCCGGGCCGTGATCTCGACCGACCCGCGCGGCAGGGCGATGCCGAAGACCAGCGCCGCCTTCGCGCCGGGCAACGCATCGGCGGGATCGGCCGTCTTCCGTTTGCGGGAGGTGACTTCGGGCGCATACGGCGTGAACAGCGCCGACGTGTCGCGCGCGTCCAGCACTTCCTCGCCGTCGAACACCCGGCCCACCTGCTGCGCCACGTGTCGCAGCCGTCGCAGGGAGACGACCCCGGCGACGTCCGCGCCCAGCCGCCGGGCCTCCGCCTTGAGGGCGTCGGTGAAGTCGCCCGCGATGCGCTCCGCCGGGCTCTCGCCGGGAAGGATCAGTCCGGTGGAGGGCAGGTCCGCCTCCGTCAGAACGGTGCAGGTGAAGAGCGTCCGGTCCGCAGGCACCCCGCCGATCGCCTGTGCCACCTCGGTCTCCCGGAGCGCCGTGCCGCCCACCGCCGTGTGGCCCGCGCGCTCCAAGGCGCGGGCGAGGTCGTAGCCGGTTTGCAGGACGAGTTTCTCCGCGGTCTCGCGCAGGCCACCCGCGGTCAGGCAGAGCTCGCGGGCCAGGTCCTTGTCCCCTGGCGCGGCCTCGCGCACGAGCGCCGTGTCGGCGGAAAGACAGGCGATCACCGCGCTCTTTGCACCCGGCAGGTAGGCCTTGGAGTCTTCGAGCGTCACGCCCGCGGCGCGCAGGGTCTCGACGGGAACGGAGAGGATGCAGGACGCGCCGTGCGACTGGGTCAGCGCGCGGAGGCTCTCGAAGAACCCGCGCGACACCAGCCCGGGCTGCGGCACGACATCGCGCCGGCGGCGCGGTCCGGTGCAGTAGTCCTTGTCGGGGATGCGCCTCGCCTTGGGCACGCAGTGCTTGAGGCAGCAGCCCATCTCGCCGCTGCGCCGGCCGAAGCGCTTCACGCGGTCGAGGATCACCGCCTCGTCCACCTTCTCTGGAATCTCCAGGTCCAGGTCCAGATCGAAGTGCTCGCCCCATGCGCAGCGCCAGAGGTTCTTGCGGGCGTAGCGGTACACCCGGCCCTCGATCTCCACCTCGTTCCAGCCGTCGATCTCCTTGCGCAGCGCGGCGGTGGGGCACGCCTTCCGGCAGCGCATACAGCTGTCGCAGACCGAGCCCGGCTCGACCAGGGGCGACGGCGTGAGGACGGCCTCGGTGACGATGGACACGTACCGCTGACGCGCGCCGAACTCCGGCGTGATGGACAGCCCCGAGTAGCCGAATTCCGAGAGCCCGGCGGCGACCGCCGCATGGAGATGCGACAAGTCCGGCGCGAAATGCTCCTGCATTTCCTTATAGCCCTTGTAGCGCCAGATGTTGGAGGAGACGATCGGGACCGAGGCGTAGCCCAGCGATTCGACGAACCGGCCCATCCGGTAGCTCATCTCGTCGAGCCGCATGTTCATCGCGTACTGAACGCAATACGGCCCGATTTTCTGCGGATGCTCCTCGCCGCCCAGTTCGATCGCGGCATCGGGGTGGTGCACCGCCATGACGATCACCGAGCGCGCCGAGGGCAGGATCCCCTGCGGGCTCATCTTGATCGGGGCGCGTTCGAAGCGCCCGATGTTGGCTACGCCCACGAGGTCGGCGTTCAAGTCCGCCAGGGCGAACCGCTTGATCCGGGTTGTCAGAACATTGTCGGCCGCGTAATCCACGACTGTCCTTCCTTCCACGATGCACGTTGCTGCGGAACGTCCGCCCGTGCGCGGGCTGCGAATCGACCGTTTCCGCTCAGCCGGCCCACGCGAGGGCGACGGTCCGCCCGTCGGCGTCCCGGTTCCCGGCCAGGGCGCGGAGGGTCAGGTCCGCGCCGTCCCGGCGGAACCGGGCATCGACCCAGCCGACCGGTTCGCGCTCGCTGAAGGTGTAGCCGAGCGAGGGGAGGGTGACGACGTGGAGCTGCCCGATCCGTTCCTGGCGCCAGACGTGGGCATGGCCGCAGAAGACCGCCTTCACGTGCGCGTGGGGACGGAGGAGCGCCAGGAAGCGGTCGGTGTCCAGCAGGTCCGCGTCGCGCTCGCCGAGCGTATGGTGCAGGAACAGGACCGCCGGCCGGTCTACGAGCGCCGGCAACTGGCGCTCGAGCCAGAGACGCTGGTCGCGGCCCAGCAGCCCCGGCGTCTTGTTCACGAACATGAGCGAATCGAGCAGGATCAAGCGAATCGCGTCATGCTCGATCACGGTGATGTGCCGGTCCTTCACCCGCGCGCCCGAATCGGCGGGCGGGGCCATCACCGTGCGGAATGCGGCGCGGTCGTCGTGGTTGCCGAGGACGACATGGACCGGCGCCATGGCTGCGGCCGGCTCGAGCAGCGCCTTCGCCTGGCGGTAATCGTCCGCCTTTCCCTCCAGCCGGGCGACGTCGCCGCAGATTACGACGCCCGCGGGGCGGGCGGCAACGACGCCCGCCACGGCGTCGCGCAGATTCTCCCACGGCTTGAAGCCGCGGGTTGCCTCCGCGCGGTCGGCGGGTACGTGAGTGTCCGACAGCAGCGCCAGGTGGAGTTCGCCTCCGCCCGCGCGGGCCGGACCGGCCGTACGGCACCCCGCCAGGACGAGCGAAGCCCCCCCCAGCGCGGCCGTCCGAAGAAACGAGCGGCGCGTGGCCGCGGAATGCATCAGGATCGGCATCCCGCCAGCATGGACAAACCCGGCCGCGGAGTCGAGCTTCCGCGCCGGCGATCTTCCATTGGCTTCCTCGCCGGTGCGAACGGCCATGGGGACATGGAAGGGCTGAGGGCTGAGGTCGGACCGCAGCCCATTCTCGCAAAGGCGATGCGGCACTGTTTCTATGTCCCCATGCCCCTCGGTGCGCACGGTTCGGGCTCGCGGTAGCTCGCCCCTCCAGTGCCTTGGGAGCGCTCCGGCTTGGGCGAGGGTCTTGGGGTTGGCGCAGGGGTGGACGCCGACCTCCGGGCGGCGTTATCATCCTGAGCAACGGGGATGGAACGGCCGAATGCATGTCCGCAGTCGGTCGGTGCCGACGATGCCATGATGACCCAACGGCAGCAGGTTCGCAGAATCCGCCTTGTCCTGAGCGTCTTCATTCTGGGGCTGGTGCTCAGCGGCGTCACGGCGTTTCCGCTGCTGACCGAGATCCGGGCGCTGGCATCGCTCCTGCCGGATGCAGGGGAGGCGAGTCCTTCCCACTTCACGTCCTGGATTCTCAGGGTGCAGACGGCGCTGACGGAGGTCGACGGGCGGTATCCATTCCTTCCGTACGGCACCGATTGGCTGGCCTTCGCGCACCTGGTCATCGCGGTCGCGTTCATCGGGCCGTGGCGGGATCCGGTCCGCAACGTCTGGGTGGTCGACTTCGGCCTGATCGCCTGCGCGACCGTGATTCCGCTGGCGCTCATCGCGGGACAGGTCCGCGGCATCCCCCTGTGGTGGCGGCTGATCGACTGTTCCTTCGG
>CAYXFW010000016.1:0-17215 GCA_964464305.1 uncultured Verrucomicrobiota bacterium | reverse complement strand
TTCGTCAAGCGCATGGACTTCAAACCCTCGGCCGTCGCCTTCGACGCGGCGTTCGACCGGTAGGAGGGGCCCGGGGCTCCGCGTTCCGGGTTCCGGGGCGGAACGAATTCCGGCGGGGATGGGCCACACGGCCCTCCCCGCCGGTTCCGTCTTCCCCGCCCGCCCGCATTCCGCAAGCTCCGGACGTTGTCATCTGCGTGGTCCGGCCGGACCATCCAGATGACAACTCGGCGCGGACGTTCAGCGCGGGGCGAAGGTCTCGGCGAACTTCACGATCGCGCGGACGTCGTGGTAGTTGGCCTTCCAGTTGTGGGCCTTGTCGGTCCGCAGCGGCGTGCCGTCCGGATTGACTGCATCGACCCAGACGCCGTCCTTCGGGTCGGTCATGTGGCGGTCGACGAACCCGATCAGCTTCAGCAGCGCGTCTTCGAGCGCCGGCTCGCGGCGGTGTGCGAGGAGATCGGTCAGCGCCGCCATCATCTCGGCCTGAACCCACCAGACCTTCCTCAGGTCGGTCGCGGGCGCGTCGCCGGCGCCACGGTTGTAGAGCCCGCCGCGCTCCGCATCCCACCCGTGCGCGAGGGCGTGGTCGACGTGCGCGCGGAAGTGGTCCCACGACGGCGGCAAACCGAGCGCGCGCTCGGCCTCGATCATCAGCCATCCGAATTCGACGTTGTGGCCGTACGAAAGGCCCGCGCTGCGCGGGTCCGTCACGGCGGTCCAGTCCGGGTTGCGGTGAAAACACGAGCGGCCGGGATCCCGCGGATAGAACTGCTCCTGGTTGATACGCAGCGACTCCGCCAGCGCGGCCTTCACGCCGGGGTCGTGGCTGACGCGGTACAACTCCGTGAAGGCCTCCATCAGGTGCAGGTGCGTGTTGGCACTCCTCAGCCCCGCCACTTCGGGCTGGCCGTCGGGCGACCGCAACGGCAGCGGCGTCCAGTCGCGCTCGAAATGCTCGACCCAGCCGCCGTGTTTTGCATCGTGAACGCGGGACTGCATGACGCGGAAGAGCTCGAGCGCCTGATCGAGCGGCGCCCGCTCGCCGCCGGCGCGGTGGAACTCGACCAACGCATAGAGTACGAAGGCGTGCCCGTACATCATCTTGCGGGTGTTGCGCGGCCGCCCATCGACGTCCGTCGTCCAGAAGTACCCGCCGTGCTCGCGATCGAGGAAGCGGTCCGTCAGGAAGCGATGCCCCTGCGCCGCGGCCTTCAGGTAATCGCGCTTCGCATCCGAGAGCCCCATCTGGTGCGCGAGGGAGAACGTCCAGATCATGCGCGCCTGCGTGACGACCATCTTCTCCGTCGCCTGCCCGCGCGCGCCGACCGTGTCCGCCAGCAGGTAGCCGCCGTGGGTCGCGTCCTGCGCCGTGTCGTACCAGTAGGGAAGAATCGTTTCGCGCAATTGCGTCCGGTACTTCGCCGCGCGGGCGGCGAGCGGGTCGGCGGCCGCAGCCGACGCGGCGAGAAGACAGGCGGACCCGGCGAGGAGGTGCATTATCTTCGTCATGGCATCGGTCTCCGGTCCGCCATCCTACCCCGCCCCGCCCCGCGCGGCGACCTGGCCCGAGTGCCTGAATCGGCAAACGCGCAGGCCAGGAGAGCTCATGAATACGGCCGCGGTGGAACGCGGCCCTCCAGAGAGCGGCCCTCCAGAGAGTTGCAAGTTGGAGCCCGAAACCGGAAGCTCCTCCCGTCGCGCGACTGCGCGGCGGGAGGGTGTCACATGAAGCGGATGCATGTCGTGGCCGTAGCAATGTTCCTGGCGGCGATCCTGAGGTCGCCCGCGGGCTCGGAGGCCGTGCCGGCCGCGGTGAAGACGTTCATCGACCAGGGCGTCATCGCAGGAGCCGTGACCCTGGTGGCGGACCGGGACGGCGTGTTGGCGCTCGACGCCGTCGGCCAGTCCGATCTCGCGTCGAGGACACCGATGCGCACGAACAGCCTGTTCTGGATCGCCTCGATGACAAAGCCCACGACGGGCGCGCTGATCCTGATGCTGCAGGACGAGAAGAAGCTGTCCGTCGACGACCCGGTGGCCCGGCATCTGCCCGAGTTCAAGGGCATCCGGGTGAAGGGCGCGACCGCCGACGCGACCCTCACGATCCGGCACCTGCTCACGCACACGTCCGGCCTGGAGACGGTGCCGCCCGCGAAAGCCGACGCATCGCTCGCCGAGCTGGTGGCGTCGTACGCCGCGAAGCCCCTCAAGTTCGAGCCCGGCAGCAAGTGGGAGTACTGCAACGGCGCCATTAACACGCTGGGACGGATCGTCGAGGTTGTCTCGGATAAACCCTATGCGCAATTCCTGCGCGAACGCCTGCTCGATCCGCTCGGCATGACCGAGACGACCTTCTGGCCCTCCGGCGATCTGAAGTCGCGGCTGGCCACGTCGTACACGGTCGGAACGGACGGCCGGCTGGAACCGACGGACATCTTCTTCCTGAAGGGCGCGCTGGACGACACGACGCGGACCGCCT
Organism: uncultured Verrucomicrobiota bacterium; assembly: GCA_964464305.1. Lineage (GTDB taxonomy): Bacteria > Verrucomicrobiota > Kiritimatiellia > PWTM01 > PWTM01 > VGWF01. The sequence goes on along the minus strand of CAYXFW010000016.1, from coordinate 14,733 downwards.
TCCCCTCCGGCGGGCTGTTCTCGACGGCCGCGGACTACGCCCGGTTTCTCCAGATGCTCCTGAACGGCGGCGAGTGGAAGGGCCGGCGGCTCCTGTCGCACGAGGCGGTCGCCCAGATGACCCGCACCCAGACCGGCGATCTCAAGACCGGCTTCGTCGACGGCATGTCCTTCGGCTTCGCCTGTGGCGTCGTCCGCACGCCCCTGGGCGTCACGGCCATGCTCTCCCCCGGCACCTTCGGTCACGGCGGCGCGTACGGAACGCAGGCGTGGGCCGACCCCGCCAAGGGCCGCATCTTCATCCTGATGATCCAGCGCGCCAAGCTCCCGAACGCCGACGCCTCGGACATTCGCAAGGCATTCCAGGACGCCGCGACGCAGGCATACCCGTAGTCCGCAGCGGTGCATGGGGCGCCGTACTGCATTGACTCCGACGGCCCGGCCATGTGTGATCGGCGGATGATTCGTCGTCTCGCGATCCCGCTCGCCCTTGCGTGGCTCACGGTCCCGCCGGGCCATGCGGCGGCCCTCGAGCCGGCGAACCTCCGGGCCGGCACCCAGGCGTTCGAGGGGCTGTATGCCTTCACAACCAATCCGCCGCTGGTCGAGATTGCCGGTCAAATCCGCGCGATGGGCAGCGACATCCTCAAGTTCCGCCTCGCGCCGCGCAACAGCCCGCGCACGCCGCCGTTTGCGGCGGGCGTGACGAGCCTCGTGACGCTGGCGCGGGACGAGCCGGCCGTGCGACGGGTCCTCGACATGCCCTTCCGGCACATCCTCGTCTGGGCCTACTCGTTTCCGCACGGCACCGAGACGCATTGGATCGATGGCCTCTCCGACACCGAGCGGGCGGACGACTACGCCCAGATGTTCGACCTGACGCGCCACCTGCTGACGAACTATGCCGGGTCGGGAAAGGCATTCTATATCGGCCACTGGGAGGGCGACTGGCATCTCCTGCCCAAGGTCGGCGGGAGATACGCGACGCAGACCAACCCCCCCGCGATCCGCGTCCAGGGCATGCGCGACTGGCTCGCCGTGCGCCAGCAGGCCGTCGACGACGCCCGTCGCTCCACACCGCACGCGGGCGTCGAGGTCTACCACTACGCCGAGGTCAACCGGGTGTGCGACGCCATGAAGAATCCGCCCGGAAGCAACCAACGGGTCGTCAACGCCGTCCTCCCGTTCGTCACGAACCTCGATTTCGTGTCGTGGTCCGCCTACGACGGACAGGGCCTCCCGCGGGCGGAGTTCGAGCGCACGCTCGACTTCATCGAGTCGCACCTGCCAACGAACAAGGCGCCCTCCATTCGGGGACGGCGCGTCTTCATCGGCGAGTACGGCTTCGGCGGCCGTCTGCCACCCGACGACCAGGAAGCGCCCACCCGCGCACTGATGGCCAACGCGATCCGCTGGGGCTGCCGCTTCGTGCTCTTCTGGCAGATGTACAACAACGAGGCCGGCCGCCATTTCTGCCTGATCGACGCGTCCGGCAATCGCACGCCGTGCTTCGACATGCACCGCCGCTTCCTCGCGGAAGCCGGCGCGCGCACCGCGGAGTTTCAGCAACAGCACGGCCGCGAACCGGACGACCGCGAGTTCGCCGGGCTGGCCCTCCCGTTGCTGGAGCCGTAAGGGAGCACGACGATGAAGTGGTTTCTGGTGATCGGTTGCGCCGCCGCAGTCGCGTCCGCTGCGGCCGGAGCGGGCACGTGGACCTTCGATCCTGACGCGCCTGCGTGCGCGAAGACCGTGGTCGCCGAACCGGGCGCGGCATCGAACCGCGTCCTGCGCGTTGTGGCGGACAAGCCCCACCACACGCGCGTCAGCGTGCCGGGCGAGGTTCCGGCGGCGTTCGTCGCCGAGGCTCGCGTGCGCGTCGAGGCGTCCACCGGCGCGGCGCCTTTGGCCTACCTGTACGCATTGACCCGCGACGGGTTTCTCGCGGCCACCCTCGGGTCCGGGAAGCTGCGGCTCTTCGTCTGGCGCGGCACCGGCGGGCCTTCGGTCTCGATCGGCGAGGCGGCGGCGCCCGCGGCGACCGGCCGCTGGGTGCGGGTGCGCTTCGCCCTTGCCGACGGGACCGCGGTGGCCAAGGCGTGGGCGGACGGCGCCCGCGAACCCGGCTGGACCGTGGCCGGCGCCGCACCGGAGCTTGCCGTCAACGGATTCGCAATCGGCGCCTGGACTTCGCCCCAAACACCGTCGACCGCCGTGCTCCTGTTCGACGACCTCACCCTCCGGACCGCGTTGCCCGAGGACCGGATCTCCACCGCGACCGACCGCGCCGCGCCGCTGGCCCTGCCCGCCGCCGTCACGAACGGCATGTTCGAGTCCGCCCCCCACATCGGCGTGATCGCGGGCGATCTCGCCGTGGCCTTCGAGCGTGCGAGCGGCGCCATCCGGCATATCGTCCACCGGCCCTCCGGCCGGAACTTCGCGGACGAGCGGCAGCGACGTCCGCTCTTCCGCCTGCGGCTGACCCGCTGGCAGGCCGGCGAGACGGAGGAGGTTTCGGCGGACGACTTCGCCCGCGTCGAATGGGACACCGCGGCACCCGGGACGCTTCGCGCGACATTCCGCGACGGACCGGTCACGGGGATGGTCGTGCGCGCCACGGCTGCGGCCGGCGACGACGGCCTCGTGCGGTTCCGCCTCGCGGTAGAGAACCCGACGGACATGGCCGTGGCGCGAATCCAGTACCCCGGCTTCGTCTCTCCCGCCGCCCTCGGCGGCGACGCGACCGACGACCGGCTGCTCTTCCCGCACAGCCACACCGACGGCATCGAAATCGACGCGCCCGGCACGGCCGACCGTACATGCAGCGGCTCCTACCCCGGCGAGGCGGCCGTGCAGATGGCTGCGCTCTACGATTCGGCGGCCGGCCTCCTCGTAGCCACGCAGGATGCGGAGGGCCACTGCAAGACCTTCTCCGCCCGGACCGTGAAGGATCGCTTCGTCGAAATCGCGGTCGGCCACCTTCGCCCCGAGACGCCCGGCGCCGCAGAGACGCCCTACGACACCGTGCTGGGCTCGTTCACGGGCGACTGGCGCACCGCGGCCGCACTCTACAAGCGCTGGGCGCGATCACAGCCGTGGTGCGCACGGAAGCTGCCCGCGCGGGACGACGTGCCGCAGTTCCTGAAGGACGGCGCAACCGGCGTGATCCTCGGAATCGGCAGCCCCGACGGCTACAACGGCCTCCTGGGGCCGAACCTCGAGAAGCTGCCCGCTCTGGCGGCCGCGTACCGCCAGCGCGCCCGGGTGCCGCACCTCCTCGTCGTGCCCTACGGCTGGGAGAACCGCGGCACATGGGTGGGCATCCATTATCTCCCCTCGCGGCCGTCCGATGAGGCCTGGCGCACGGCCAATGCGGCGCTCAAAGCGCAGGGCGACCGGACCGCGATGTTGACCTCGGGCTTCTGGTGGGTCATCCGCCGGGGGAGGACATCCAGCGGCCCGGCGTTCGACGACACGGCGGATTTCGAACGGCGCAAGGCCATGGTCGTGCGCCGCGCCGACGGCACGCCGTGGCAGGTGGACGTCTACGACAAGGCCGGTACGTTCGGCGACTGGCGCGGCGTCTCGGCGAAGCTCTGCCACGGCAGTGCGGAATCGCGCGCGACGATGCTCGACATCTTCCTCAAGACCTCGGCGCTCGGCACGCCGCTCCTCAGCTTCGACCAGGAAATCGGCGGCGGCCAGAGCGAGCCGTGCTACGCGACCGACCACGGACATCCGCCGGGCTATGGCGCGTGGATGTGGACCGGCTTCCGCGACCTCTGCAACGAGATCCGCGCGCAGGCCCGCGCGGAGCAACCCGAGATCGGCCTCTTCGTGGAGAACTGCGGCGAGACGATCATCCCCGTGATGGCCACCTATTGGAGCCGGCAATTCGGCGTCGTGGACCACGGGGTGACCGGCGGACGGTCCGTCGGACTGTTCTCCTACCTCTACCACGAATACGTCACCGCCATCGGCGCGGCGCTGGTGCAGGGCCAGGGGCCGCACGCCGCGCGCGGGTCCCCCGGCCTGCGCTGCCAGGCGCTCGCGAACAATCTCGCACGCGGACTCATCCCCTGCCCGTTCGACAACGACGCGCCGCTGACGACCCGGGATGCCCTGAAGGCGCAGATCGCGCGCGCTCACTTCGCGTTCTGCGAACCGTTCGGCTCGTTCCCCGAGTTCCTCGTCCTTGGTGAAACGTTGCCGCCGCCGGTCCTGCGCTGCGACGATCGCGAGGAGTGGTACGAGCCAAGACCGGGGGGACACGCGAAACCCGGTCCGGGACCGGCGCATCGTGTCGCGTTCCGCCTCCCGTCGATCGTCGCCGGACGCTTCGCCGCCCCCGACGGCCGCACCGGAACGATCCTCGTCAACGCCACGCCCGACCCCCAGCGCGCGATTCTGACGCCGCTCGAGCCCGGCCGCACGGCGGCGTTGCACCGCACCGACAAGTCCGTCGAAACGAAATGGGACGCCCTCCCCGCCTCGGTGGAAATCGTTCTCGAACCCTTCGGCTCCCGGATGCTGATCGCGACACCGTGAGCCGCTGCGGCGCGGGCGACGCGAATGGGAATGCCGTGATTACATCCGGTTGAGGCGCCCCATGTAGTCGCCAGGCGACAGGATCGATACGTCCTGCCATCGCACGAGATCGAGCAGGGGTGCATCCCCGGAGATGATGAACTGCGCGTCCGCAGCCAGCGCACACTCGAGAATCCGGTTGTCGTCTGGATCGTCCTCCATGACCTCGACCACGTCGCCCGGGGTCACGACTTCGCAAAGGGCGCGGAACTCTTCCACCACGGCCAGCACCTGATCGGGTGTCAGTCCGAACTTCGGCCGCCGGAGAACGTCACGGATCTCATCGAGGATCGCGAGCGAGACAAATCCCTGCGATCGGCCATCCAGAATGGATTCGATGACGCGCCTCGGGTGACCGCCAAACAGAAATGCCGAGATGACGACGTTGGTGTCGAGGACAACCCGAAACGGATTCATCGGCCCGCGGCCTTGGCCTTGCGATGACGTGCGATTTCCCTGGCCACGTCGCCGGCCGACAGGGCCCGCGTCCGCGCCACCTCGCCCCCGAGACGGAAGATGCCCGCCCAACGCTCCCTTCGCTGGATGTGGGCCCTTGCTGCCTCCCGGAGAAACTCCGAACGACTCCGCGATTCAGCCTTCGCCGCCCGATCGATCTCGTGCAGAAGGCTGTCTTGAAACGAAATGTTCACCGTGATGTTGCTCATGACATGCACTCCGATGTTCAGAAATATACAAACCTTGTATGCCACGATCAAGCCGGCTCACGCCGTTGAGGCCGGTGTGCAGTACGCATGGCTATGGCCGCGACGGAGCGCGGCCCTCCAGCGGGCGCGGCCGGGCCTACAGCTCCCGGACTGAAATATTCCTGAACTGGATCAGGCTCGGGGGGCTGACCCACTGGCCGTCCTTCTTGCTGCCGTGGTGCTGGAGGCCGATCCGGCCGGTGTCGGGCAGGTCCGCGATCTCGACGGGCGGGAGGACGGTCTTGCCGTTGAGCACGACAGTGACGGTCTTGCCGCGCACCGTGATCTCGAAACGGTTCCACTCGCCGACCGGTTTGTCCGCCTGCGTCCGCGGCGTCACGCCCGCGCGAACCTCTGGCGGCGTCTTCGGGTCCATCCGCACGCCGTACATTTCGCCGGACCCGATGGGCCAGCACCAGATGTTGAGCTGGTGGCGCATCGAGCCGCGGATGAGAATGCCGGAGTCGGAGTCCGGCAACGACATCGCCATCGGCTTCCCGGCGATGTCCCTCGCGTGCGTGCCGTCGGGCAGAATGTAGGGCACCCGCGGATTGATGAACGGCGTCTCCTTCAGGCGCCACTCGACGATCACCGTGTAGTCCTTGTAGTCCTTCTCCGTCCAGAGATGGCGGTCCTTCTTCGACTCGCTCGCCGCATCGTAATCGATGACGCCGTCGACGATCTTCCAATGGCCGTTGTCGCCCTCGGGCACCGTCCAGCCCGCGAAGTCTTTTCCGTTAAACAACGAAGTGAATCCGTCCGGCGGCGGGTCGGCCCGGCCCGCCGCGGTCATCCCCAACGCAGCCGCCACGGCGGCTCCCCTCAGCATGCGAATCGAAGGACTCATGGTTGCATCTCCTGCGGACGCCCGCCGCCCGCCTTAGCTCACTATCCCACCGCCCCGCACCTGTGCGCAACAGAATCCTCGTCCGGCGCGGCTCACGCGCCCCGTTTGTGCGACTGGACCAGCGCGAAGAAGCGGTCCTCGTATTCCTTGAAGAGCTGCCGTTGCCGGAGCAGGTCGGCCAGGGGCGCGATTTTCGAGCGGTCCTTCGATGCCGCGCGGAACGCGGTCTCGACCTCGTTCCGCGCCCCGGTCGGATCCTCGCGCAGGACGCGCGCATGCTCGGGGCCGGAGCGCTGGACCATCTCCACCATCAGCTTGACCAGGCACACTTCCCACGGCTCGTCCACGCCGCGCACGAGCGCACCGAGAGGGTTCTCCCGCGCCTTCAGGTCCGCGCGCACCCGGTCGATCACCGCATCGACGGTGTCGTGGATCACCTGCTCCTGGACCGCCTCCTTCCGGATCTTGAACCCGTACCGGAGAATGAGCAGATCCTTCGCGTTCTCGCGGAGCCATTCGGCGTAGCGGCCCGCCGCCTCCTCCTGAAACCCCTCGAGGATGGACTCGACGTAGGCCGAGGGCGCGAGGATCTCGGGACGGTAGGCCTGGATGCGGCCCTGACGGACCCGCACGCCGTTGACCTCGTCCATCAGCTCGCTCACGAGATGGTAGTCGACCACCGTCGTGCCGAAGGTCTCGAGCCGCCGTGGGGGCAGCATGAGGATTTCGGTGTTGCTCACCGCGTACCAGAAATCGAATGGATCGCCCGCGGGCATGGTTTCGCGCGAGTCTTGCAGAAGTTCCCGGCATTGTCCAATGGCCCACTGCAAAGGGACACCACGGATTTCGCGGATGACACGGATAGGCAGGGGATCCGGAGGCCCGGGCCCGGCGGGTTTCCCATCCGTGCGATCCGTGCAGTCCGTGGTCTCCCTCCGGGGCGGGTCAGAGGCGTCCGGAGCATCCGCGCGCACCGCACCGGCATGCGAGGCGGCCGTTGTGAAGCGACGGCCGGTAATCGCACGCCAGCTCCTCGCCGCGCCGGATCCGACGCAACGCGACCAGCCGGCCGCCGCGCGGCGTCAGCCAGATCTCCGTGTTCGCATCGCAGGAGTGATTGAGAAACCAGAGCCCCGCCGGACGGTGCGGAACGAGGAACCCGCCTTCCTCGCGACCGATCGCGTAGATGTGGCCGTCCGCTCCGCGCAACGGCCGCCGCGCGGCGCGACCGCGGAAGAACCCGATCGTCTCCCCCGCGCGCAGCGCGCGCGCCGCGAAGACACCGCGCCCGTGAATCCCGCTCGCCCCCACCCGATAGGCCCTCATCGCCCGCCCCTCGCCCATCTTCCAACCCTTGGAAGCTTGCGCCGGATCGTACGGGGCCAGCCCGCGGGAGACAAGCGACGGCGGGCAGACGCTCCGGCGCACCCGACACCGCCGCGATTGCGGATCGCGGCAGGCAGACGCCCCAGTGCACATGACGGCCGCGACCAGCGGTCGCAGCTACAGAGGACATGCCGCATCGTGCACCGCCGCTGTGGCCGCGACCGGTGGTCGTGGCAGGGGCGGCCGGACAGGCTCACTTCGCGGGCTTCGCGCCGGGGGCGGGACTGTCCTTGCCCGCGTCCGGCATGTTGACCGGGCGGCCCGACGGATCGAGCAGACGGGCGGTGACGAAGCCGTAGGTGATCTCCGTGACCCCGCTGTTCGGCATGGCGCCGGTAACCAGTGTCTCTCCGTCCCATAGCACGATCGAGGTGGTCAGGTTGTGCGAATGAAAGCGCGGCTGGTAGAACTGGATCGAGGTCTTCTTTCCGTCCCGCTGCGTCTTCTCGAACCCGACGTCGTCCTGGAAGAGCAGTCCGCAGAGCTCCGGCACCAGGGTCAGGTCGATGGTATGGTCGTCCGGCCCGACGGTCGGCGTGACGTTGAGGATGATTCCGATTTCGCGGGTCTCGAACGATCCGGGAAGCGGGTCGGCCGCCGTGACGACGCCGTTGGTATCCTGCGAAGAGCCAAACTCCGTCGGATATAGAACCTCGTCCACCCCCTTCGACTGCGCGTTGACGCCACTGCGGGTGACAATCTTGGACGTGCCCACCAGCCGGCCCTTCCCCTCCCGCCACAGGGACTTGATCTCCGCATCCGACGCCGCGGCACGGCCGGACTTGCGTGCGACCTCCTCGATCGACTTGAGATCGAAGGCGGCGAACGACACGTCGATCTCCACCTGGTTGGGTATGCAGTTCAGGGCGCCAAGGGCTTTCTCGAAGAGCCGGAGGTTCTCCGGTTTGTTCTTTACGATGAGCTGCGAGATGGTCGAGTTGTACGCGATGCTGCTTCCCGGTGGGAATGGAACGCCCAACCCCTCAAAGAACTTCTTCATATAGTTGGAGGCAGAATCGCCCCGGTCGGCGTCGGCCTTGTCCACGCCTGTGGATGCCATCTCGAGAAGCGCTGGTTCAACAGGGTAGAAACGAACCGCAGTCTCCGAATTGGCCGAGACGACGAGACGCCCCCCGACGGCCTGGCCCGGATTCCGGACCGGCTTTCCCATCAGATCGAGGATGCGGGCGGTGACGAAGACGTACGTGATCTCTGTGACCCCGCTGTTCGGCATGGCGCCGGCGACGAGCGTCTCGCCATCCCACATCACAACCGAGGTGGTCAGGTTGCGCGAGTGAAAGCGCGGCTGGTGGAGCCGGACCGCGGTCTTCTTCCCGTCCGGTTGGGCCTTCTCGAACCCGACATCGTCTTGGAAGAGCAACTCGCAGAACTCCGGCACGAAGGTCACATCGACGGTATAGCCATCCAGCCCGACGGTCGGCGTGGCATTGAGGATGATCCCGAGTTCGCGGGTCTCGAAGGCGCCGGGGACAGGATCCGACGCACCCGCAGTTCCATTCGTCCCCGGGGTGGACGTGAACTCGGTGGGGTATATGACCTCGTCCACCCCCTTCGACTGCCCGTTGACGCCGCTGCGGGTGGCAATCTTGGACGTGCCCACCAGCCGGCCCTTCCCTTCCCGCCACAGGGCCTTGATCGCCTCGCCTGACACCGCGGTCGAACCGGACTTGCGCGCGATCTCCTCAACCGCTTTGAGCTCGAAGGCGACAAACGACACGTCGATCTCGACCTGGTTAGGGACGACGTTCAGCGCCGCGAGGACCCTCTCGAAGACCTCTATGTTCTCGGGCGTGTTCGTCATGAGGATCTTCGACGACATCCCCTTGTAGCTGATGCTGCTGCCCGGCGGGAACGAAACGCCCAGGTCGCCGAAGAGCTTCTTCAGGTCCTTCTGCGCATCGACGGCTGGCACGCCGCCGCTGCCCATCGCGACGAAATCGCCCCGATTGGTGCCCGCCCCATCCGCGCGGGTGGTCACCATCTCGCAGATCGAAGGTTGAACGGGGTAGACCCGCGTCGCCATCGGCGGATCGGCGGCGAGGGCGGCGGATGTCCACAGAACGGCGGCGGCAAGGAGGAGAACTGACGGCTTCATGCGAACCTCCGGTATCTCCGCCCAGCATCCGTCCTTTCGTCCGCACGTTTCAAGCTCAAAGCGCCGGGGACCAACCGGGTTGAGACTTGATCCCGTTCCCGGCCATCGCGCACGGCGGGCCCATGCCATCCACAGCAGACGGTACATGGCCAAGGGCCTCTTCTGTAGCCGCGATCGCGGATCGCGGCGGGCAAACGCTCCGGTGCGCGGGGTGGCCGCGACCGGCGGTCGCGGCTACAGAAGACACACCGCTTCACGTGCCGCCTGCAGTAGATGAGATCGTGGATCGCGGAGGGCGCGCGAACTACTATTCGAATCGCGCCCGGGAGGTGGTCCGGTCGCGTGGAGGGGTGTAGACTGGTGCCGTGAGCGCGACAGCCGATACGGTGGTCTGCGAGCTCTGCCCGAGGATGTGCGAACTTGCGCCCGGGCGGCGCGGGGACTGTCGCATCCGGGCGAACCTCGACGGAAGGCTCACGGCGCTGACCTACGGCCTGCCGTGTGCGGTGCATGTCGATCCGGTGGAGAAGAAGCCGCTGTTCCATTTCCTGCCCGGCACGCCGATCCTGTCGGTGGCGACCGCGGGCTGCAACCTTCACTGCCGGAACTGCCAGAACTGGGAGATCTCCCAGGCGAACCCGGAGGATCTCGACGCCTCGACGCTGTCGCCGCAGGAGCTTGTCGCCCTTGCGAAACGCTCCGGCTGTCCGTCCATCGCCTACACCTACACGGACCCAGCCGTCTACTTCGAGTACGCGCTCGACGCCTCGACCTGCGCCCGCGAGGCCGGGCTGCGGAACGTGCTGGTTACCGCCGGCTACATCAACGAGCCGCCGCTGCGCGAGCTCGCGTGCGTGACGGATGCGGCGAACATCGACCTGAAGTTCATGAGCGACAGGCTCTATCGCGAGGTCTGCGACGGCACGCTGGCGCCGGTGCTCAAGGCGATCGAGTTGTCGAAATCGCTCGGCGTCTGGGTCGAGGTGACGAACCTCGTGATCCCGACACTGAACGACAGCGACGGCGCGCTGCGGGACGTGGCACGCTGGATGCGGCGCACGCTCGGGCCCGACACGCCGCTGCACTACTCCGGCTTCCATCCGCAGCACCGCATGCGCAACCTGCCGCCGACGCCGGCGGAGACGCTGCGCCGCGCGCGGGAGATCGGCCTCGCCGAGGGCCTGCGCTACGTCTATGCCGGAAACGTCTCGATCGAGGACGGCGAGACGACGACCTGTCCCGCGTGCGGGAAGCCGGTCCTCCGCCGCGTTCGCTTCGAAGTGGCGGAGCGCCACCTGACCGGCGGAGCCTGCGGCTGGTGTGCGGAATCCATTGCGGGGGTCTGGAAATGAAACGCCGCCTGTTCCTCCGGTCCGCGGCTCTCGCGACGGTCCTCGCCGCGGCGCCGGGTCCGCACGGCATCCGCCGGGCCCGCGCGCACCCCGCCCGCGGTGTGGCCCGGCGGATCGTCCCCCTCGCCGCCGCCCGGGCTCTACGTCCCGCCCCGTGGGCCGGCTGAGTCCACGGATCCGTGGTTGAACAGACGCGAAGGCAGATTGGTCGAGTTCCGGTACAGGTTGATCTCTTCGGCCCGGCCGCGCAGGATTTCGAGCGGGAGATCGCGGTTGATCCGTTCGACGATGTCCTCAAGCGACATCCGCTCATCCAGGCCGCGCACGATCTCCGGGATGAACCGCGGGGCCAGCCGGGATGCGCTCCAGATATAGTTGGCGGTGACGAGGTCGCACTGCGGATGGGTGCGGGTCCACCAGTTCCGGTAATAGGCCTCCGTACGACACGCAAGGAAGAAGAACGCCTTGCATCGCACATCAAGAGGGGTAGCCGCGGCGCCGCCGGTGCGGATTTGAACCATCCCATTGCCCAGGTTGGAGAGGACCTGGTCGCCGGGTTCCATGTGACTCGCAGGGACGAGCAAGTCCTCGTCCCTGAATCTCAGGAGCCCACTGCCGCCGCGTTCGGGTTCGAACACGATCCCCCGGCCGTAGTTGGCATGCCCGAGGAACAGGGTCACGTCGTCCGTTTTCAGGGAGGAGAGGAACTGGTCCCGCGTATGAAGATGGCGCACGACGATGTTGCTCGAGAGACCGGTCAGCCCGGCCATGCAGCGGGCGACGGCCCCCCATGTATCCGGACCCTGGCCGTAGATGCCGATGACGATGGCCCCGCCGTCGAGAAGATCGTCGTAGCTCCAGGTTTTGGAGAACTGCGTCCCGGACTTTCCCGGGACACGGGGCCGCGCCGCGGGAGTGGCCGCCGGCGTCCCGGCAGGGTTGTCCTTGTCGACCGGATCGATGGCCAGGTAGAGCGCGATGTTCTCCTCGGTGGCGGGCACGCGCCAGTCCCGCAACGCCTCGACCGCCATGTGGCGCGCGAGCGCGTTCTCGAACAGGCGGATGCCGGTCGACCGGAAGGCCACCAGGACGGCCACCAGGGAGAGTCCGATCCACGCCGCCCGCCTCATGGCTCCTTTTCCGTCGCGTCACCGTAGTCGGAGGCGCTGAGGTGGACGCGGCCCGCGGCGGCGAGGCGTTTGCGCTTCGCCAGGCGCCGCGCGATCAGGTGCGCGCCGAGGGGACCGAAGCCGATCTTCAGAAGAAGCTTCTGCCAGACCCGGGAGAAGGAATTGAGGCGCGTGAGCCAGAAGAGCAATTCCTTCCGCCGCTGGGCCGGCGAGGCGGCGGGCAGCGGCATCGGGTAGCGCGGCACGGGCAGGCCGAGGCGGCGGCGGACGCGGATCCGGAAGGCGACGCGCGCCTTCTTCTCGGTCAGCATCGCGTGCTGCCCCTCGGCGATCTCCGCGACGGAAAGCGGTTTCATGTCGAGCGCGCCGGACTCCGCGAGCGCGGTGACCAGCCGTTCGCCCTGCTCGGAATGGACGACGATCGTCGAGTCGCCGGCGACGGAGTGGTACTTCCATTCCCCGTCCTTCCCGCGGATCCACGGGTCGCCGACGGCGAAATCGGAGAACTCCGCGGCGCCGTCGAGGCACAGGAGGCAGCGGCCGAGCGGGGACACGCGGGACAGCACGTTGAACGTCGGCGACGAGGGATAGGGCGAGCGCCAGGTCGAGCCGTCGGTGAACGCGAACTCGTAAGTGCTGTGGGGCCATCCGCGTTCGTCGCGCTGGCGGAACCGGGTGTGGGCGACGGACGTTCCGGGCGGCGCGAGCATCCCGCCGGCGAGCTTCGTGGTCTCCCACGGAAGGTTGTAGTGGCAGAAGAGCCCGATCAGGTACGGCACGCGCTTCGCCCACCGCGGGTCCGCGAGCTGCCGCTTGCGCAGGGCATGGATCTGGCACGGCAGGCCGACCGCCGCGAAGGGGCCGTCCTCGTCCTTGATCTCCAACAGCGCGGCCAGCGTCGGCGCGGTCGTGTAGCGCGACTGGGCGGCGCGGATCACGTCCTCCGGTGTGCGGGCGATGATCCCCTTCCCCCGCGACGGCTCGTCGGGGTCCTCGACGGTCACCAGCGCGCCCTTGATGAACCCCGTCTTCAGCCAATGGACGAGCACGCCCGTCACAACGCCGCCGCTCGCGCCGCGCGACCGGATGGCGGGGTCGGCGGCGTGCGCGAGCCACGCACTGCGCGTCGTGCCGAGGAGACCGCCGAACTCGTAGTCAGGACCGTGCAGGGCCTTGCCGATCGCCGGGTAATCGACCTCGAGGCCGGAGCAGACGCGGACGCAGATGTTGCAGTGGATGCACTCGTTGACCGGATGCGGATAGCCGTCCTTCGTCGTGTACGTCCCGACCGGGCACAGCCCCACGCACGCCCCGCATCGGTGGCAGAGCCCCTCCCGCACGACCCGCAGGATCCCTTCCGTGTCCCGGTAGGGATCCAATTCGAAATGCTTCAACCGCTCCGCCATCCCCCCACTCTACCCGACGCGCCCCCCCGCCTCAAGGAAGCGCGGCGCCGCAGCCTTCGGCACGGCGGCGGAGGGCCCCGGCTAGGACTGCAGCCCGAGCCGGGCGGCATGGAGGGCGGAACGGACGTACTGGAAGTCGCCCCGGAACTCGCGGAACTTGGCAGCCAGCATTCCATGGACGACCGGACAGCGACCGGAACTGGTGGTCTCGAGCGTCAGGATCTCCACGACCCGGGCGCGCGTCGCCGGGGAGACGATCGCCGAGAGGTCGCGGCCAAGCAGCAACGCGCCGGCCAGAAGCAAATCCCGACCGACCCGGCCGAGGATGTCCGTCGCCTCGGACAGCAACCTTTCCCGATTCCCGGCCTCCAGGCAGTGACAGAGGATGAACGCGAGATCCCGACCATCCTTGTTGCGCCGGTCGTCGGGCCGGTCATACGTCGCGATCAGCTTCAGCATGAACTGGGCGGGAATCGAAGCGACCGGGAACTCGATCGAACCGCCATCGGCTGCGACCAGCGGCAGGAGCAGAGCGCTTCGGAAGGCATCCTCCAGCCCGATCACGCTCCAACGGCTGTTGTCCGCCGGCCACACGATCGCCTGGGCGTCTCCGGCGATCTCGCCGTACGGCAGCATGTCCATCTCCAGCCCGGTCACGGAATCCTTGAACCTCTCCTCATGCCCCGGATGGGGATTCGTGAAACCGGCCCCTCGCAGCGTCGCGCAGAAGCGATCGTAGTCGGCCCATGTCCGCATCTGGACCGACACGTCGACATCCATCGTGCGGCGGACAATCGGGACGCCGTGCGCATATTCGAAAAGCACGTCCCGCGCTGTCGCACCGAACAGGAGGACTGGAATGCCACGGTCCGCCGAGAGCCGGGCGATGCGCGCGAGCAGGTCCGCCTTCGGCGCCTCAAGAGGCTTCGACAATCGAACGTAGGTACTGCTCATGGATGCGCCGGGCGGTTTCCACATTGCGAGGGTCGGAGTCGGCCAAAAGTTCCGCGTAGACAATCATCGGATGGACGCACCCCTTCGGCCCGGCCGCGGACCGCGTGCCCCAGAACGGAACCAGCCACTCGACCTCGCCCCGGGGATCGGGCCGGAGGCCCGCCCGCACCAGAACGCTGTCGGGAATTGCCGCGGTATACAGCGCCGCCCGTTCCGGTCGCAGGTAGCCGGTCAATTCGGCGGCGGCCGTCT
>CAYXFW010000015.1:0-17282 GCA_964464305.1 uncultured Verrucomicrobiota bacterium | reverse complement strand
GAGGGGGTGGTCGGGGCGAGTTTCCGGGAGATCCCTGCCGTCGCCGTGCCGGAGGTGCTCCGCATCCGCCGCCTCATGCGCCGCCGCGATCTCGATGCGATCCTCGAGATCGGCCGTCCCAGCCGGCCGCTGCTCGACATCCCCGTGCAGGAGGGGCGCGCCGGCATGATCGTGCTCGGGGGCCTTAACTCCTTCGCGGCGCTTCAGGAATCCGGCATCCGGGTGACCATCGATCCCCTGGCCGGCCTCGCCGACATCGCCGGTTTCCGCAGCTTCCGCGAGATCGCCGCCGTCGGGCGGAGGCAGAGCCTGCGGACCGGATAGACGAGGCGGGGGACGGGAGGCGGGATCCGGATTTCGTGCTTTCCGCCCGGGCGGGCGGGCCGTATGCTCCGCGCGCAATTCCTAACCCGGAGATACCGATATGGCAGCCAAGCAGTGGACCACGCCGCCCGCGATGACGATCGACACGGCCAAGACCTATCGCGCGACGGTCGAGACGAACCGCGGAACGATCGTGATCGCGTTCGAACCCAAACACGCGCCGAAGACCGTGAACAACTTCGTCTTCCTGGCCCGCGAAGGCTTCTTCGATGGCGTCGCGTTCCACCGCGTGATCGCGGGCTTCGTCGTCCAGGGTGGCGATCCGACCGGCACCGGCCGGGGCGGCCCGGGCTACCGGTTCGAGGACGAGGTCGTCGGCAACCCGCTCAAGCACGGCACCTGCGTGCTGTCGATGGCCAACGCGGGGCCCGGCACCAACGGCAGCCAGTTCTTCATCACGCTCGCCCCGCAGCCGCACCTCGATGGACGTCACACCGTCTTCGGCGCCGTCACCGAGGGCAAGGATGTCGTGATGGCCATCCGCCAGGGCGACACGATGAAGTCCGTCACCATCACCGAGTCCTGATCGGCCCGATGAATCCGCACGGGCACGGCTGGCTCGTCGCCATCGATTCCGACGGTTCGGTCTTTCCGAACATGCCGGCGAAGTACGAGGCGATGCGCGATACGATCGTCGAACACTTCGGTCTGGCGCCGGTGGCGGGCGCGGCCGCGGACGCGATCCGGTTCGTCAACCTGGAGAGCCGCCTGCGCGGCAGCCACCGCTTCATCGGCCTCATCCGGATGTCGGAGTTCCTGCGCGCGCGACCGGAACCGGCGGCGGCGGGGGTCGACGTCCCGCGGTTCGACTCGCTGCGGCGCTACCTCGACGCGGGCGGGTCGCGGTCGAACGACGGCCTCGCGGCGGCGGCGGCGGAGACCGGCGATCCCGAACTGGCCCGCGTCGTCGCATGGACGCGCGACCTCAGCGCCCGCCTCGCGAAATCGCCTCACATTCCGCCCGTGGCCGCGGCGGTCCGCGCGATGACGGTCATGCGCGATCATGCCGGTCTGGTGGTCATCTCCCAGGCGCCGGCGGAGCAGCTTCACCGCGAGTGGTCCGGGGCCGGGATCGAGGGGCTCGTCCGCCGCATCGCCGGCAGCGAGGCCGGGACCAAGGCGCAGCAGGTCCGCGCCGCCATGGCCGAGACCGGAGCCTCCCCGGCGCAGACGTTGGTCGTCGGCGATGCGCCGGGTGACCACGCCGCCGCCCGGGAAACCGGCGCCGGCTTCTTCCCGATCCTGCCCGGGCGCGAAGAGGCCTCGTGGACCCGGCTCCTGGATGAGGCCTGGCCGCGGTGCCTGGCCGGCGGATTCGATGGGAGCTACGCCGGGTCGCTCGTGGACGAGTTTCTCCGGGCGCTTCCCGAGTCGCCGCCGTGGACCCCGCTTCGCGATTGACCCGCGCCGCGCCTCCCATCATTCTCCCGCGCATGTCCGAGTCGACGGCCCTGAAATCTTCCGAGATCGTCCTCGCCAGCGGCTCGCCCCGCCGCCGCGAACTGCTCGCGCGCGCCGGCCTGGAGTTTCGCGTGGTCGTTTCCGGCATCGACGAAACGCCGCGGCCGGGCGAGCTTCCCGCCGCGTTCGCGCGGCGCGCGGCGCTGGACAAGGCGAAGTGCGTCGCCGACCGCCTCGGTGCGCCGCGCCGCGCGCGGGCCGTGATCGGCTGCGATACGATCGTCGTCGTCGGCCGCCGCATCCTCGGCAAACCGCGCGATGCGGCCGACGCGCGCCGCATGCTCCGGGCGTTGAGCGGGCGAACCCACCAGGTGATGAGCGGTATCGCCGTCGTCGCGGACGCCCCGGACCGCCCGCGCCGCTGCCGCGCGCGGACCATCTCCACCGATGTCGTCTTTCGCCGCCTCGCAGCCGCCGAGGTCGAGGCGTATATCGCGGGAGGGGATCCGATGGACAAGGCCGGCGCCTACGGCATCCAGGAGGGCGCCGCCCACATGATCCGCGGCATCCGCGGCTCCTACACCAACGTCGTTGGCCTCCCGATGGCCGAACTACTGGCCCTGCTCGATCGGGACAGAACCGTGAACCCTGAACCGTGAACCCTGAATCTCCCAACTCCGGAGTCCCCGCCGCCATGCACCCGACTCTCTTCACGGCCGCTGTCGCCCTTGCGCTGCTCGCCGCCGCCGCCCCGGCGGCCGTCACGAACTGGCCGGCATGGCGCGGGGAGGGAATGACCGGTCTTGCGGACGGCGCCGGACTTCCGGTCACGTTCGGCGAAACGCAGAATGTGCGGTGGCGGATCGACACGCCGGGCCGCGGCGAATCCACGCCCGTCATATGGGGCGACAGGCTCTTCCTTCTCACCGCCCAGCCCGCCGTCGCGGAAGCCGACGCCGGCACCCCGCCGGCGGATGCGCGCGCCGCGAATTTCGGCATCCGCACACCGACCGTGCCCTATGCGTTCGACGTCGTGTGCCTCGATCGTCATACCGGCAGGACGCTCTGGCGGACGACCGTTCGCAAGGAGGTTCCGCACGAGGGGACTCATCCCGATCACGGTTTTGCCTCGGCCTCGCCGGTCACCGACGGCCGCCACGTGTGGGCCTTCTTCGGTTCGCGCGGGCTGCATTGTCTGACGATGGACGGCGCGCGGACGTGGAGCCGCGACCTCGGCCGCATGACGATGCGCGTCAGTTTCGGCGAGGGCAGCTCGCCCGCGCTCGCCGGCCGGGCGGTGATCGCGCTGATGGATCAGGAACAGGGGTCGTCGATCGCGGCGGTCGACCGCGACAGCGGCGAGGTCCTGTGGCGCAAGCCGCGCGAGGAAACCTCCTCCTGGACCACGCCGCTTGTCGTCGGGCACGGCGGGAAACTGCAGGTCATCGTCTCCGGCACAACCCGCACGCGCAGCTACGACCCGGAAACCGGCGCGGTCCTCTGGGAGTGCGGAGGCCAGACGGTGAATGTCATCCCGACGCCCGTCGCGGCGGCCGGCGTCGTCTACTGCGCGAGCAGTTTCGGCGGGAACGCCGTGCAGGCGATTGCGCTCGGACGCAGCGGCGACCTGACCGGCACCGATGCGGTCCGGTGGGAGATCAAGAGAAACGCGCCCTACGTGCCCTCGCCGCTGCTCGTGGGGAAACGGCTCTATTTCTTTGCGGGCACCCAGCCGAAGCTGACCTGCGTCGACGCGGAGACCGGGCGGGTGCTCATCGATGCGCAGCGCATCGAGGGCATGAAGGGCGTCTACGCCTCGCCGATCGCGTCGGACGGCCGCCTCTACGTCGCCGGCCGCGACGGGTCCGTCGCGGTGCTCAAGGACGGGGATGTGTACGAATTACTCGCGTTGAACCGCCTCGACGACGGTTTCGACGCCTCCCCCGCCGTCGCCGGCCGCGATCTCTACCTGCGCGGCAAGAAGCACGTCTACTGCCTCCGCGCGCCGTAGCCGTGGCGGGTGCCGGGACGATCCGGCTCACGCAAAGCCGCAAAGCCGCGAAGGGGAAGAAGAGACGGGATCATATGAGGCTGGGGAGGCTGGGGGACAGAGACTGGGTGGTGCGGCCGCTCCCGGGCGCGCTCCGGGGGCCGGATACTCAAGGCGTCCAAGATTCGGACCCCCCGACCTTCCATCCTTCCAACCCTTGGACAGGATTGTTTCACTGTCCCTCTGCCCTGCTTCCTGTCTGCCCCGCCTTGTCGCCGCGGGGGACAGAGGCGTAGTCTGTGCGCAGGGCCGGGCGGCCCGGGGAGACACGCCATGCGCCGGATTGCACTTTCCGTTCTGTTTCTTGCGAGCCAGACGGCGCGCGCCGGCGATGCCGACACGCCGGGGACCTTCGTTCCGCGTCTCGTGACGGACGAAACGCGATCCAGTCCTGCCGCGCTGGCGGCGCTGCAGAAGCCCGGCGAGGTCTTCTTCCGGGACGACTTCGAGTCGCCGGAGTCGTTAAAGAAGTACTTTGAGATCCGCGGACTCAAGGAGGGCTTGGCGACGCTGGTGCGGGACCGCGGTCTCGCGGCGTCGGGCGACGGCGCGATCCGGTTCACCGCGCCGGCCCGCGACGGGAAGGAATCCGGGGCCGGCGCGAGCGGCTGGTTCGGCCCGGAGGGGCGCGACTGCGTCCACTTCCGGCGCTACATCCGCTTCGCGGCCGACTACGACCAGGGGAACCTCAACCACGTTGGCGGTGGCCTGACGGCCGTCGCCGGGTCGGACCGCTGGCGCGCGATGGGGTCGGCCGGGATCCGTCCGTCGGGCGACAGCCATTTCAACAGCGCGTTCGAGCCCTGGCGCGACTGGGGCAGGTTTGATGCGCCCGGCTACATGTTCCTCTACACCTACTGGCAGGACATGGCGCGCGACCGCGACGGCCATTTCTGGGGCAACATGCTCGGTCCGGCAGAGGCCGAACGCATCGTCCCGCGCCGCGACCGCTGGTACTGCCTTGAGCACAGGATCCGGGCCAATTCGCCCGGCCTCGCCGACGGCGAGCTGGCCGCGTGGATCGACGGGAAGCTCTACATTCATTACCGGGGTTTCCGGTGGCGCTCCGACCCGGCCGTGAGGCTCAAGCGGTTCGACATCGGTGTCTACATCCACGAGGCGCGGCGGGACAACACCGTCTGGTACGACGACGTCGCCCTCTCGACCGGCTACATCGGTCCGAGGACGCCGTCGGCGCCCTGAAGCCGGAGCGATGCAGTTCGATGGGGGGTCGGCGACAAGGTCTTGGACGTGGTCAGTAGAGGATGGAGAGGATGGGGACAGGGAAACAGTGCCCCGGGCACTCAGCCCGCCAGCGGATCCCAGACCCGGGCGAAGCCGAACCCGCGGAAGTTGGACGCGTTCCGCGTCGCGAATTCTGTCACGCCGTGGTGGCGAAGGACGCAGGCAAGCCGGGCATCGAAAATGCGGCGGAATGCGAATGAGCTGCCCGCGGCATGGGCCCAGACCTGCTCCATGATGCCGCGGCCGGGGATAAGATCGACGATCCGCCATCGCGGGTTGGCGCGAAGCCCTTGCACCATCTTCACGGCATCGGCGGCCGGCAGGGCGGGCCGGGAGACGGCAGGATTGCGCAGCAGGGACAGTGGGGACAGAGATCGGGTGGCGTAGCCGCTCCGCGGGAGCGCTCCGGAGATCGGGTATCCAAGGCGTCCAAGGTCGAGGAAGATGGGGACATAGAAACAGTGGCGGGGTTTCTGCTTCGCGGCTGAGCCTGCATAGCCATTGCGCAAGAGACATGGAGGGAACGGGTTGCGCAGGCAGGAGAGGGTGGCTTCCAAGGGTTGGAAGGGCGGCCGGTGCCGCCGTCCGAACCTGGGACGGCGCCAGGGCTCAGGATTCCGAGGCGCCACTGTTTCTATGTCCCCATGCTTCTGTTTCTCTGTCCCCATGCTTTTGGACGGCGCCACCCCCGGGACGTTGGCGCGCTACGGTTTCGATACCCCTTGCTTGCCGCAGGCCTTCTCTTTCTTCGGCGTTCTGCGGTTGGGCATTCTGCGGTTCTGCGGTTCGTTCGTCGGCAGTGGAGGCGCGGGGTTGGGAGAAGGGGCGAACAGCAGAATATCGAAACTGAATGTCGAAGAGAGGAGGATGAGGGCAAGGCGGAAAGGGGTTGCATGTCCCCATGCCTCACTCGCGGCTTCCGGAGAGGCGAGGGGCGAAGGAGCTTGCGCAGGCGGGGCTAGGGGCGCACGGTATCCCGTTATGAAGGTTGCGATCACGGGTTCGAGCGGACTGATCGGGTCGGCGGTTGCCGCGGACCTGGCGGCGGCGGGGCACGAGATCGTGCGCATGGTCCGCGCGGCGCCGCGGGAGGGCGAGGTGCGCTGGGATCCCGCGTCGCCGATGGATCTCCCCGCGATCGAGGGGGTGGGGGCTGTGATCCATCTCGCCGGCGAGAACGTCGGGGCGGGGCGATGGACGCCGGCCCGCCGGGCGGCGATCCGCGCCAGCCGCATCGAGGGCACGCGGAACCTCATCGCGGGCCTCCTCCGCCTGCGCGTGCCGCCCCGGGTGCTGCTGACGGCGTCGGCGATCGGATGGTATGGCGACCGTGGCGACGCGCCGCTGGAAGAGACCGCACCCGCCGGGGCGACGTTCTTCGGCAGACTCGTCGCGGATTGGGAGGCCGAGCTGGCGCCGGCGCGCGCGGCCGGCATCCGCACGGTCGCAATGCGCTTCGGCATCGTCCTCGCCCCCGGCGGCGGGGCGCTGGCGAAGATGCTCCCGCCGTTCCGTCTCGGCCTGGGCGGACCGTTGGGCTCGGGCCGGCAGGTGATGAGCTGGATCGTACTTGCGGATGCGGTCGCCGCGGTGAGATTTCTCCTGGAAACGGACGGCCTCGCCGGCCCGGTGAACTTCACGGCCCCCGGCGCCGTCACCAACCGCGAATTCGCGGCCGCTCTCGGCCGCGTGCTGCACCGCCCCGCGGTCCTTCCCGCCCCCGCCTTTGCGTTGCGGCTGCTGCTCGGCCGCGACATGGCCAACGAACTCCTCCTCGGTGGCGCCCGCGTCGTCCCCTCGCGCCTGCTCGCGGCCGGCTTCCGGTTCGGATACCCGGATCTCGAACCGGCGCTGCACCGAATCCTTGGATGATCGGCGCCGGAGAAGCGGCACCGCGGATTTCACGGATGGCACGGATTCATGCAGGTGATACGATGCATGGACGATGAACCGAAACGACAACGCTTGGGGTGCGGTCCGGGATTTCATCCAGGGCAGGGTATGACATTCGGCCCCCAACTGCCGCGGCGACGGCACCGGAAGCCCCGGTGCCGGGAATGCGGATTGCACACGACGATCTGCGTGTGTCCGCTTCTTCCGCGGGTCGAGCTTCCCCAGGAGTTTCTCGTCATCCAGAACGCGATCGAGGTCCTTCGCCCCACGAACACCGGCCGGATGGTCGCGGCGATGCTGCCGAACTCGCGGCTGCTTCCGTACGGGGTGCGCGTCGATTCGATCGCGGCCGCCGTGCAGGCGCGGGATGTCGCCGAACCGTGCCGCGCGGAGCCGGCGCCGTCGGGGAATGGGGACGGGGAGGACGGTTCCCGCCGGTCGCTACCCTTCGACGATGCGTCGCTTCGCCGGGCGGACACGGACTACCTCGTCCTGTTTCCGTCCGACGGCTCGCCGGTGCTGACGCCGGAGATGGCCGCGCCCCGTCCGGGCCGCCGCGTGGCCTTCGTCCTGATCGACGGCACATGGCACCAGGCCTCGCGCATGTCGCACAGGATCGCCGCGCTGCGCGGCATGCGGCACGTGAAACTGCCGCCGGGTCCGCCCTCGTCGTGGTCGATCCGGAATCCGCTCCTTCCGGAGCAGCTCTGCACGCTCGAGGCCGCCATCCGGGTCGTTGCGGTTCTCGGCCGGACCGCCGATGCGGACCGGATGCTCGATGCGTTGGAGTTGATCGAGGCGCGAATGCTCTTCATGAAGGGACGTCTGCCGAGGCCGAAGACGCTGGAAGAGGTCAGGGCGGAGCGGCGGGCAGGACGGACCGCGGAAGGGGGGATTGATGGATGATGGGATGACAGGGTCCGGGACCGGAATGGAGGCATACGGGCGTCATCCATCCATGCATCCTGAAGCCCGTTCATCCACGTCCGGGGGTGCGGCGCGATGAAGGCTCCACTCTTCCGCCGCCGCGAGGCGCTCCGTCCGACATGGGTGGGCTGGCTGGCGATCGTTGCGACCGTCCTGATCGCGTTGCGGCTGCTGGCACCGGCGATGTACGGCTTCCTCTCGCCCGGATCCGACGGACGCGCCGACTATCTGGCGATTGAGGGCTGGATCCCGGACGAGGCGGTACCGGAGACCATCGTGCGCATCCGGTCCGGCGGGTATCGCGCCGTCTTCACCACGGGCGGGCCGCTGGACTCCGGCGGCTATCTCAAGGAATACCGCGACTACGCAACCGCCGCGCGCGCCACACTGGTTGCCGCGGGGGCGCCAGCCGGGGCGGTGACGGCCGTCCCCGCGCCGTCGGCCCGGCGCGACCGCACGCTCGCGTCCGCCGTGGCTTTGTGCGACCATTTCGCCGCCGCGGGGATCGCGTCGGGGACCGTTGCGCTGGTCACGTTCGACACGCATGCCCGCCGCAGCCGACTCCTCTTCCGCCGCGCGCTGGGCAGCGGCTTCCGCGTCGAGAGTGCTCCCTATTCGTGCCCGCGCTTCGGCCGCAACGACTGGTGGACCAGCAGCGAGGGCGTCCGGGCCGTCGTCTACGAGGGAATCGCCTGGCTCTACTCGGCTCTCGTCCCGCCCGACCCCGGGGTTGAATCCGCGCGCAACGCGGGATCCTGATACGCCTTCCTTCCGGTATCCGGCACGGCAACGGGGCGCGGGCGCAGGGATGCGGCCCAACACCGCGTGTCGAACTGGCAGCGACGACTTCTGGGTGCGGCCCTTCTCTGATGCATGGTCCTCTCCGAGTTGCGGAGCCGCCCCTGCGACTCCTGACGTACTGTCGCCCCGCTATGTTGGGATCGGGTCAGGATACCGTGAGATTGCCGACACATCCCTCCGGGTCATTCCAGGGTCATTCCGGGACTGGAAAACGACGGAAACCCATGTATACTGTCCTCTACAGCCGAAGACCGGTTGTGGTTGAAAGGGAAATACCGATGAAGAAGATCATGATTCTGGCCTTTGCGGTGGCTCTGGGCGCGTTTGTGCTGTCCGCTTCAGCGGCCTGCAGCTCGTGCGGCGGCGGCAAGGACAAGAAGGCCGGCGGCAGCTGTGGTTCGACGAACACCACGGAACAGGCCCAGGGCGGCGCGGCGAAGTAGTCGCCCCGCCATATGCCGGAAACGGCAGGAAGAGCCCGCGGATTTCCGCGGGCTTTTTTTGTCGCCGTGACTGGCGGACGATGGGCATCGGGGGTAAAGTCCCCCACTGGCCGATGTCCGGCCTGCGGAAGGAGTCTGCGATGAAGAAGGTTATGATTCTGGCGTGCGCGTTGGCGATGGGCGTGTTTGCGCTGTCGTTCTCGACCGGGTGCGCGAGCTGCCCGATGTGTTCCAAGTGCTGTCCGGCGAAGCAGTCCATGGCGTGCTGTCCGAAGTGCGGCCAGCAGGCCGGCAGCGCGGCGTGCTGCAAGGCCGGTGCGACGAAGTGCGCGAAGTGCGGACTCGACGCCGGATCCCCCGGCTGCATGGCCAAGTGCTGTCCGAAGGCCGAGGCGGCGAAGTAGACTGGCATCCCGTTCGTTCGAACGGCCCGCGCGTTTCCCGCGCGGGCCGTTTCATTGGCGCCCGCCGCACCCGGGTCCGGCGCGCGGCAAGGCCGGCCGTTCCGGCGGCGGTCAATGCCCTTCGGACTGCCACGCCTTGATGGACTCGACGGGGTGGACGAGCATGATCACGTTGAGCGTGAGGTTGTCCCGGACCCACACCAGGCAGCCGAGTTCCATGCCGACGATCAGAACCACGACGATCCCGATCCGCGCGAGGCGGGCGACAAGAAAACCGATCGCCATCATGACCACGTCGCAGACGGAATTCAGCACGCTGTCGCCGACGTACCCGAGGGCGATGGTGGCCTCGCGATAGCGGTTGATGATGAGCGGCGAATTCTCGAGCAGCTCCCAGCCGGCCTCGAGGACCATCGCGAGGAGGAGCCGGTATCCGACCGGCAGGCGCCGTGCGACAAGCCACAGCAGGCCGTAGAACAGCATGCCGTGGATGATGTGCGAGAACGAGTAGGCGTCCGCCACGCGCTGGGAGTTTTCATTGGACCAGACGTCGCCGTCCCACCAGCCGAAGCGGCCGTCGGGTCCGAGCGGCGACCGCCCGGATGCGAGTTCGATGCCCGCCACGGCGGCAAGAATGGCGATGCAACCCAGAATGACGAAGCGATGCCGCTTCACGAACCCGAGGCACGAGGCAAGCCGATGCATGCCGTCAGCATACCCCAACATTCCCGAAGCGCCGAATCCGTCAGTCCCGCCGCTCCAGCCGTTCGAAAAGGCGGAAGCAGGCGAGGAACACGGCTCCGAGGACCGGAATCACGATCCACGCGTGGATACCGAGGGTTTCCGGCAGCCCGATCTTGCCGAAATCCCTGAACGTCATGACCGTTCCCGCGAGCCACGGGTAGGCTTCGGCGTAAAGGGCCGCTCCGGCCAGCATGCCGAGCACCGCGAACGCCGCGTGCCAGCGTCCCTCGGCGATCGCCCCGACGGCGGTGCCCGGACAATAGCCCGCCACCGCCCAGCCGGCGCCGAAGAGGATCCCGCCCAGCCCGACCGCGCCGAGGTTCATCGCCTTGTGGCTGAACTGCACGACGCCGGTGTCCCGGAGGATCTGCAGGCCGACCATGCCGACGAGGATGGCGGACATCATGAACTTCAGGATCGTGAAGTCCTGGAGACGCATCGCGCCCACCTGTCTTTCGAACCGGAGGACGCGTCCCTTCTGCAGAAGAAAGCCGAAGAGGACCCCCGTGAGGAGACCGAGAACGTGCGCGCTCATGACCGGCTCCTTCCGTAGACGAGCCGCGCCACCAGCACACCGGTGCCGAAGAACAGCGCGAGCGCCGCGAAGCCGCTGACGGAAAGCTGCATCAGTCCGCTGAGTCCGTGCCCGCTGGGACATCCGTCGGCCAGACGCGCCCCGAACATCGCGACGGCGCCCCCGGCGAAGGCCGCGACGGCCCGCCGCCCGACCCCGTGGCCGAACCGCTCCGCCCACGCGGGCGGAACCGGCTCCAGTTTGAAGCTGCGGTCCGACGCCGCCCCCGCGAGCGCGCCGACGAAGATGCCGATGACCAGCATGAACTGCCAGTCGACCTTCACCTTCTCCTTCTCGAAATAGGCGTTGGCCTTCACATGCTCCGGCGCGACCTGCCGCTCGACCATGCCCGCCGCACGCACGAACGTCGTCGAGGTGCCGAGAAAGCTCGTCTTGCCCAGCACCTTCGTCGTCGCCACCGCCGACGCGATCGCCAGCACCCCCGCGAGCGCCCCCGCCACATACGGGCTCCATCCGCCATCCCCACGCCTGTCCTTCATCCGATCTCCCTTCGCACGTTACCGGTCCGGCATCACGATTCTACTGCCCCGGCAGGGCATGCGCGACGGCGGCCTCCCCACGCCGGGGTTCCCCGGATGGCTTCCCGGTCATCTCGTCGAGCGCCCCCAACAACTTCACGCGCACCGCCTCGGCGGTCTCCTGCATGTCCTTATCGTAGGTGAAGCGCACCTTCAAAAAGTGGTTTCGGAACCCCATCAGGTACAGGTGCGACAAGCGGTCTCTTCCCTTCTGCGAGTAACTGAACGACGCGTGAAGGGCGCGGGGTCCCTTCTCGGAACCGTCGAGCGCGGCCGATCCCTCGGCGGTCTTCTTCACGTTTGCGTAGGCCCCGGACTCGCCCGCGCGAAAGACGTCGCTGACGACTCCTGCAAAATGACGCTTCAGGGGTTGCGACGTCAGATCGTCGGGCACGGCCTTCATCCCCATCGTGTACAAGTAGATGGTAACCGTTATCCCGGGGACGTTGTACCCCACGCTGACCCCCAGCCCCGGCGACTTCGTCTCGTAATCCGTAACGTCTCCCCTTTCCAGACCGGCCAGTTGTTCCGGAAAGACCAGGTCGGTTGCCGGGTGACGGTAGGGCTGCGCGAGGGCATCGAGGCCAATGCACAGGAGCACGGCGGCAAGCCCAAGCAGATTCACTGTGGGTCTCTTCATGGCATGTCCTCCCCTGAGATTCATCATGGCGTCGGGAATGCTGCGCTTCGCGAGGGAGTGAATCAAGCGCCTTTCGCGGTGCCCTCCGCGGAGGTTGTCGGGACCCGCGCGGGCGGACATACTGCGGGAAGAGCAGGGGAGATGCGGCATGAACATGCGGATTCTTGCGGTTGGGCTGGGGCTGGTGGCGTGCGCGGCGACGGCGGAGGACCGCTTCCCGTTTACGCTGCCGGGGGATGATGTCGCGAAAAATGCGACGGACTTCTCGGGGCTGAATCCGCGGCCGGCGGGGGCGGACGGATTTGTGACGATTCGCGACGGGCATTTCTTCGCCGGCGAGCGGCGGCTCCGGATCTGGGGGATGAATGTCTGCTTCGGCGCCAATGCCCCGGCGAAGGCGGATGCGGAGACCGCGGCGGCGCGGCTGGCCAAGCTCGGCATCAATGGCGTTCGTTTCCATCACCACGAGACCCAGCCGGCGCCGCGCGGGCTGTTGCGTCCGCCGGAGAATGGCGCGCGAGCCCTCGATCCGGAAGCGCTCGACCGGCAGGACTACTTTCTCGACCAGCTCCACCGCCACGGCATCTACGCGAACCTCAACCTCCACGTCGGCCGGTCCTTCACTGAGGCCGAAGGCTTCGAGAACGCGAAGGATCTCCCCTACGAGGTCCGCTACAGCAAGTACATCCTCTACTTCGAGCCCCGGATGCGCGCGAAGCTCAAGGAGTTCATCCGCGACTACCTCGGCCATGTGAATCCCTACCGCAAGCTCCGCCGGGCCGACGACCCCGGCGTCGCCGTGCTCGAGATCACCAACGAGAACAGCTTCAGCACCAAGGGCACGACCCTCGCGCGGAAGCTGCCCGAACCGTATCGCGGCGAGTTTCAGCGGCAGTTGAACGCGTGGCTGCTGAAGAAGTACGGCAGCACCGATGCGCTGCGGGCGGCGTGGGGGAAGGGAATCGAGCCGCCAGGCGCGGAATTGGCGCGGCTGGACGGCGGGGCGGAGGGCCCGGGGGCGTGGAAACTGCACACGCCGCGGAATGCGCCGTACACGCTGGTCTTTGGAGAACCGGGACCGGACGGTGCGAAGGCCGTGCGCGTGAAGATCCCGGGCGCCGGGGAGTCGGCCATCACGCACGAGCTGATGCTCCCGAACGTGACGTTGAAGAAGGGGCGGACCTACACGATCTCGTTCGCCATCCGTGCCGAGAAGACCCGCGAGATCCATGCCGACGTTTCCCGCCAGGGGCCGGGGAACTGGGGGTCGCTCGGGTTTTCCGAGAAACTGTCCGTCGGACCCGAATGGCAGCCGGGCGTCTGGCATTTCCGCGCGACCGAGGATGCCGACCAGGGTGCGCGCATCTGTTTCAAGTTCGGCGAATCCGATGTCGACTTCTGGCTCGCCGACCTCCGGTTGCGCGAGGGCGGGACGGCCACGCCCGTGCCGGCCGGGCAGACGCTCGAGGCCGGGACGGTGGACATCCCGGACCGCGGTTTCCCCGAGGTCGCGGCTGCCGATGCCACGCGCTTCATGGAGGAGGTCGAGGCGGAGTTCATTCGTGACATCACCCGGTTCATCAAGAACGACGTTGGGGCGAGGATGCCCGTCACCGCGTCGCAGATCACCTACCATGGCGCGCGGATCGTGGCAGACACGTGCGAGTTCGCCGACATCCACGCCTATTGGCAGCACCCGCGCTTCCCGGGCAAGCCGTGGGACCGGAAGAACTGGCGCATCCCCAACACGCCGATGGAGACATCGCCCGAGAAGGATGTCCTCCTCGAGTGCGCCGCGTGGCGGCTGCTCGACCGGCCGTACACGATGTCCGAGTGGAACGTTCCAGCGCCGAACGATTACGCCGCGTCCGTCGTGCCGTTCGCTGCGCTCATCGCCGGGCTGCAGGACTGGGACGGCGTGTTCTTCTTCGACTACGTAAGCAGTGCGGACACGTGGATGCGCGACGGCGTCGACAATTTCTTCTCCTTCAGCGGCAACCCTGCGAAGCTGGCGCTGCTGGGAATCTTCGCGAACCTCTATGTCCGCGGCGACCTCGCCCCGCTGCCCGCCCGCGCGGCGGGCACGTGCGAGACTCGTCTGCCGGGCACGATCGCGATTTCGCACCGCCTGGGCATCGATCCAAAGGCGAAGGTGCCGGATCCTGTCGAGTCGCCGGGGTCCCCGCGACTGGCGGCGTCCGATGGCCGCGTCATATGGGATGCCACGGAGACGAACCGGGCGCGGGTGACGGTCGTCACGCCCGCGACGCGCGCGGTGTGGGGACGGGTCGGCGGCCAGACGCACAATCTCGGCGGATGGGGGATCCGCGCCGGGGCAATCGAGCGCGACTATGCGGTCATCGTGCTGACGAGCCTCGACGGCCGGCCGATCGAGTCCGCGGAGCGGATGCTGCTCGTCGCCGTGGGATCGGCGGAAAACGAGGGCGTCGAGTGGAACGCGGAGCGCACGAGCGTCTCCGACCGCTGGGGGCGCGGGCCCGCGCGAGTCAACGGGATATCCGCCGCCATGTCGCTCCGGGCGCCGGTCCGGGCGGTGCACGTGCTCGACGGTCGCGGGGAGCGCTGCGGAACGGTGCCCGTGACGCAACGGAACGGCGTTTCGAGTTGGGAGATTGGCCCGGCGTCGAAGACGCTGTGGTACGAAATCGAAACAGGGAAGTGAAGAAGCGCCGGGGAGTCGAAGGGCCGGAGTTGGACCCGATCCTTTGCCCCGTTCATGCCCTTGGCGGTTGAAGCATTCTACTTCCCGGCCTGCCCGTTCACGGCTCGGGATGAAATCCGAGCGCCGTGATCGTGCGGCGCAGCGCGGGGGATGCGCCGGAGACGGCGACGCGGGGGGCGGGGAACTCGCGGCGGGTCCAGTACTTCTTGCGAAGGCGCTCGAACCGCGCGGGCAGGGGCTCGTCGGATGGCGCGCCGGTCCCGCGGAGGTCGCGGTCGTCGCGGCCGATGTCATAGACCCGGCCGACGAGTTCGCGCAGGACCTCCTGGTCCGTGCGGCCGGCGGCATCGATCCGAACGTCCGGCGGCGGTGTGCCGGGGCTCACGGGCGCCGGATCCCACGCGGGGGCCAGGTCGAAGAAGCGGCAGGCCGCGGTGTAGACCTGCGCGGTGCCCGCCAGTTTCCCGTCCCAGGAGTAGCCGGCGATATGGGGGGTCGCGAAGGCCGCTGCGTCCATGAGGGCGGAGTCGATGCGGGGCTCGCGATCCCAGACGTCCAGCACGGCGGCGGAGACCTGCCCGCCGGCCAGGGCCAGTTTCAGCGCGGCCTCGTCGACCACCTCGCCGCGCGAGGCATTGAAGAAGAGGGCGCCGGGCTTGAGCCGCTCCAGGAAACGGCAGTCGACCATGCCGCGCGTTGCAAAGGGGCCGTCGTCGGTCAGCGGGACGTGCAGCGTGACGATGTCCGCTGTGGGCAGGATCTCGTCGAGCGGCCGCAGCACCGCGTCGCCCTCGGCCAGCGCGCGCGGGGGATCGTTCTGCAGCGGACGCATGCCCAGCGCCGAGGCCTTGACGACGACCCGGCGGCCGACCTGTCCGACGCCCACGACCGCGATCGTCCGGTCCGCCAGTGCGAAGCCCCCGCGTTCCGCCATCTCCAGCAATGCCGCGGTGATGTACTCGGCGACGCTGGTCGCGTTGCAACCCGGCGCCGCGGTCCACGCCACGCCCAGATCCGCGCACGCGGCCGCATCGATGTGATCGAAGCCGGCGGTCGCCGTCCCGACGAACGCGACCTGCGTGCCCTCCAGCAGCGCCCGGTTGACCGCAGTCTTGGACCGGATCACCAGCGCATCCGCATCGAGCAGATCCCCCCGCGAGATCTCGCGGTCAGGCTTCACGACGACGTCACCCAGGGAGGCAAAGGCCTCGCGTCCCGCCAGCACGCTTTGCGCGCAAACCGTTTTCATGGGCCGGATCATGCCGTGGCATGCGCAACGTCCTCAAGACAAATGCGCCCGGCGGCGGGGCAGAGAAAACGCATCAAATTCCCGCGCCCGCCTGCCCTGAGCCCGTCGAGGGGCGGGCCCAAAGCGGCCCGCTCGAGCGCGCAGCCTGCCCGGCGGGCATGGGGACAGTGAAACAGTGCCGTAGAGATGGACACTGGTAAATAACTCAGGCGCAGGAGAATAGGATCTGGTACGCGCCGAGTCGCCGTGTCGCGGCTTGGAAACCCGACTGTCGTCCAAGGTTCGGACCATGGCATCTATTGCTCTTCCAACCCTTGGATGGCTCCGTCTGGCGAACAGCAGAATATCGAATACTGAACCGCAGAATTACGAAGTCCGGGCTTCGGGCGCGGGTGGGAGCATCACGGACGGATTGGGCTCACGCGAAGGCGCAAAGCCGCGAAGAAGAGGAAGGGACAGGATCACAGGATTTTCAGGATGGAAAGGGGGGCATCGAAACAGTGGGGAGCACCCATGATCCGAAGCCCAGCGATCTCCGACTTCCCGCCCTCTTCCTTGGAGTTTGGAGTTTCCCTACTTCCGGATCGCTAGCATCGCTCCAACTCAGACCCCCTGCAGGATGGTGGCGAAGCGCTGCTGGCGGACGGCGGGCGGGGCGACGGGAGAGGGGGCGGACAGCATGGCCCGGATCTCCGCGATGCGGACGGCGGGATCGGGGTGGGTTTTGGCGAAGCCGGGTCCGCCGGGCTTGTGGCCCTTGCCCATCTCCTCGAGCATGGCGACGAGGGCGGAGGGGTTGTAGCCGGCCTGGGCGAGGATGCGGATGGCGGCTGCGTCGGCCTCGCGTTCCGCGGCGCGTCCGTAGCCGCTGTTCATGAGCGTCTGCGAGATGTCGCCGATCGACCCCTCGAACGCCTTGGTGGCCTCGGCGAGGTCGGCGCTGCCGAGTGACTTGCCGGCTTCGACGACCATCGTCGTGAACGCGCCGGTCCAGCGGCTCCGCTTGATGGCGCGCAGGCCGTGCTTGTACTGGACATGGCCGATCTCGTGCGCGAGCACCGCGGCGAGCGCATCCTCGGTCCTGCACAGCCGCAGCATGCCGCGCGTGACGGTGATCAGGCCGCCCGGCCCGGCGAAGGCGTTGACCTCGTCCGAATCGAGCACGAGGTAATGATAGCCGCCGAACGTCTCGGGACGGTCGGAGAAGAGCGCGAGCGACTGTCCGAGCTGGTTGACATAGCGGTTCACGTCCGGCCGCTCGTACGGCTTGTACGATCCCAGGATCGTCGCCGTGACGGACCGGCC
>CAYXFW010000014.1:0-17694 GCA_964464305.1 uncultured Verrucomicrobiota bacterium | reverse complement strand
CCGGTGGATTGACTTCCGCTACCGGACCCTCGAGTCGGCCATGCTGGATTTCAACCGCGCCATCAAGGCCGCGAACCCCGAGGCGGCGCTGATCGTCAACACCTGGAACGCGTGGGTCTACCACAACGCCCTTTCCGCGCGAAACTCGATCCGCGTCATCGACGCGGTCGACGGTATCCTCGAGGAAACCGGCTGGTACGACACCGTCGATCCCTCGTTCCGGGCCTTCCCGACGCTGCACAATTTCATGAGCTGGCATCTCGCCGGGCTCGCGAAGGACAAGCCCGCCTTCATGTGGTCCCGCCCGTCCATGGTGCGCCTGCCGATCGGCTACCCCGAGGCCTTCATGCGGCAGATGTGCATGCTCGCCAACGGGGCCGTGCCGGCGCAGTCGGTCCCCGGACGCGACGTGATGGCGCGGTACATGGCCGACCTCGCCGCCCGCGAAGCGTACGTGCGCGGGAGCCGGCCGCTGCGGTGGTGCGGACTGCTGGTCTCGGAGAAGACCGAGTTCTGGTACGGCCGCAAGGAACCCCAGGAACGGTATATCCAGGGCATCCACGGGGCCTTCCAGATCCTGCTCGAGCGGCACCTGCCGGCCATGCTGGTGACGGACCGCGATCTCGAGCGCGGCGCGCTGGACGGGCTGAAGGTCCTCGTCGTGCCCAACGCCGCCGCGCTGTCGCAGGCCGAATGCGACGCGCTCCGGCGCTTCGTGCACGCGGGCGGCGGACTCGTCGCGACCGGCGAGACCTCGATGTACGACGAGGAAGGACAACCCCTGCCCGAGTTCCGTCTCGGCGACCTGCTCAACGCGCGCAAGACCGGCGCGTTCGACGCGCGCAAGATTGTTGTGGGTTGGGATCCGACACGCCAGCACCAGGCCGACTGGCTGTTGCCCGCCACGAACCGCTGGGTCCGCGGCGATGTGCGCGCCGCCCTGCTGCGGCAGGATGTCACCCAGCCGCCCGGCACGCAACGGTCCACGCTGCCGTTCATCGGCCGGCTCCTGACGGCCGAGCCTCTCCAGGGGCCGGCGGGCGGACTTCGACTCACCACGGCGCACTACAACAGCGAGACGCGAAAGGTCGACCGGACCACCGGCGCCGCGTTGATCGAGAGCCGGCCCGGGAAGGGCCGGGTCATTTACTTCCCCGCCGACCTGACGTGGACCTACTTCCGTCTCGGCGAACCGCATGTCGCCGGGTTGGTCGAACAGGCGATTCGCGAGGCTGCCGGCGAGGCGCCCCCGGTGGAAGTCACGGCGCCCTCGATCGTGCAGGTCGCGCCGTTTGTCCAGGACCGGCGGATGGTCGTCCACCTGCTCAACGACATCTCGTCCCTCGGCCGCTCCCAGAACGTCGCCGGCCAGTCCCTGCGCGAGCGCACCGAGTCCATCCCGATCCACGGCATCGCCCTGACGTTCCGCGATCCCCGTTGGAGGAAGTTCACCCTCGTGCCCGGCGGCACGGCGCTTGCCGCGGAGGAATCGCCGGCGGGCCGGATCGTCCGCATCCCCCCGCTCGACGTCCACGCGATGGTCGTCGCGGAGGAGTAGAGCCCGATCTACTTGATCGAATCCGGGACCTTGAAGATCTCGCGGAATTCCGAGTGGCGCTTCACGGCCACCATCGCGGTGTCGCAGACGGTCTTGATCTCCAGCAGCATCGCCTCGGTGATCTTGTCCGCCTGGACGGCCTCAAGCAGCGCTTCGGCGAAGGGCTTGCGGCTGACTGTCATCAGATTGACCGCGAGGCGCATGCTGTCGATGGGCGTCTTCTTGACAGGCGGCGGAATCGTGGTCTTGGACTCCACGCCAACCTTGGCCTTCTTGTCCAGGTAGGCCAGCGCAATGTCCTTTTCCTGGGACTTCGGCTGGGACTCAATAGCCCGGCGGACCTGTTCGTACTTGAACTGATCGCCCGCCATAAAGGCATCCACCCATGCCTCGCATTGCGCCTTGAATGCGCCCAACGCTGCGCCCTTCGGACCGGGGATCTTGAAGCCCATACGCCTGCCCTCGCTGACTTGTGAATGGAACCATCTCAAGCGGCTTGCGCGTCCGCACATGCCGCATTTGTGAGGAGACTGTTACAAGCCCGTGGCCCGATAGTCAAGCTTTATGGAGAAGAAACAGGCAGCCCCGGCCTCCCCGCGCACCGGAGCGCCTGCCCGCCGGGCTCGGCGCGCCCGGCTACAACTTTGCCTCCGTGCTTCCGCGTTGTAGCCGGGGACGGCTTGTCCCGGGGTCGCAGTGCGCCCCGCCGGACAGGGTCAGACCGAGTCGGGGATCTCGTATCCCTTTCGGTACTCCGGCTTGATCATCCTGTTGGCGCTCCGGTCGTCGAACCGGCCCTTCGCGGCGTCGTACCGGAGCGCCGTGTTGCCGAGGCGATGGGCGATGTTGCCCATGTGGGCGATGACATTGCTCGCGTGGGCGATCGAGATATCTGCGTTGGGCTGCTTCCGGCTCTTCAGGCAGTCGATGAAGTTCCGGTAGTGCTCCGCATCGCCCGCCTGGCCGAGGACCTTCTCGACGACGCGCGATTCGGACTGCTCGACGACGAACCCGCCGCCGTGGCGGCCGATGATCATCATCTGCTCGGAGCCGTAGATCTCGACGCGCGTGGAGTTCTGCTTCCAGTCCGAGACGATGCTCTTCTTCCGGAGCACGTCGCTGCTCTTGACCATGTACTTCGGATAGCCCGAGAGCTCGAAGGTCATGACGAAGTTGTCGAACTCCCAGTTCGTCACCATGACGTCCGGCACTTCCGAGTCGTCGCCGCGGTGGACGAAGCGGCCGCCGACCGAGCGGACGTTCTTGGGCATGCCCGGATCGCCCATCAGCATCAGCGCCATGTCGGTCTGGTGGATGCCGTCATCGGTCATATCGCCGCCGCAGAAGTCCCAGTACTGGTGCCAGCCGCCGTTGAAGATCTGCTGGCTGTAGGGGCGCACCGGCGCGCGGCCGAGCCACTTGTCCCAGTCGAATCCCGCGGGCGGCGTCCCCGCCTCGCCGACCTTGAACGGCCCGCCGGACTTGAGGTTGAACACCTTGACCAGACCGATCTTTCCGAGCCGGCCGCTCTTGATGATCTCGCGCGCCTGCTGAGTGTATTCTTTCGAGCGGTTCTGCGTGCCGACCTGGACGATGCGGTTGTACTTCTTCGCCGCCTCGACCATCTTCCCGCTTTCCCAGATGTTGTGCGAGTGGGGCTTCTCGACGTAGACATCCTTGCCGGCCTGGCAGGCGGCGATCGTGAACGGCGCGTGCCAGATGTCGGGTGTAGCAACGATGACCGCATCGACATCCTTCGCCTCCAGGACCTTCCGGTAGTCCTTCTCGAAGCGCGGCTTGGTCTTCTGCACCTCGGAGATGAACTGCCAGGTCTTCTCGAGGCGCTGGTCGCTCAGGTCGCACAGCCAGGTGCAGTCGGCGCCGATCTCGTCCATCATGACGCGCAACACGAAACTGCCGCGGCCTCCGCAGCCGAGGAGCGCGACGCGCGGCCGGTCGCTGGCGGCGGGCGCCGTCGGCGTCGTCTGCGCGCGAGCCGTCATGCGGGGAAGTCCTGCGGCGACCGCGGCGGCGAACGTGGCGCCGGAACCCTGGATAAACGTACGACGTGACCAAGCGCTCATGATCGATTCTCCTTCCGACTCGATTAATGTGAACTTGTAAACATAGTGCGCGGATCGGGCATGCCGCGCAACCGAAAAGCGAAGAAAAAGTGAGCGGCCGGATTGACGTCGCTCTCGTACCTGTCCCCCGCCCGCCGGGCGGGGCGGCGCATTTGTGCTAATCTGGACGGATGGCATCTCCATCCAGAAAGCGGCGGACCGAGCTGATGGCTCCGGCGGGCGGGCCGGACGCGGCGTTTGCCGCGTTCCAATACGGCGCCGATGCGGTCTATCTCGGCATGCAGGAGTTCTCGGCCCGCGCGGACGCCGAGAATTTCTCGCTCGACGCGCTGAACGAGATCACGGCGTTCGCCCACTCGCTCGCGCCCCGGCGCCGGGTCTACCTGGCGCTGAACACGCTCATTCTGGACCGCGAGATGCCGTCGGCGCTCGACCAGGCCGCCCGGGCGGCGGATCTCGGCGTTGACGCGTTGATCGTGCAGGACGCCGGGCTGGCCGGGACCGTCCGGCGCCACTTCCCGAACCTTCGTCTGCACGCCAGCACGCAGATGGCCGTCCACAACCGGGCCGGCGTCGAGCGCCTGCGCGATCTCGGCTTCGCGCGCGCCACGCTGGCGCGCGAGCTGACGCTGGACGAGATCCGCGACATCGCCACCGTTGACGGCATCGAGATCGAGACCTTCGTCCACGGCGCGCTCTGCGTCTGCTACAGCGGCCTCTGCCTCTACTCCTCGCTCGCGTCCGGCCGCAGCGGAAACCGCGGCCGCTGCGCCTACCTGTGCCGGGACCGGTTCGCCGCGGGCGACGGCGCGTTCCGTTTTTCGATGAAGGACCTCGCCCTCCCCGGCCTCGTCGGCGACCTGGAGGCGGCGGGCGTGCACTCGATCAAGATCGAGGGCCGCAAGAAGAGCCCGCTCTACGTGGCGGCCGTCACGAACTTCTACCGCCGCCTGCTCGACGGCCCCGTCGCCCCGGCCGACCGCCGGACGATGGAGCAGGATCTCCAGTCGATCTTCAGCCGGCCGTGGACGACCCTCTTCGCCGCGGGTCGCGACAACGCGGACCTCGTCGACCCGGACTACGTCGGCCACCGCGGCACGCCCGTCGGCCGCGTCGAGGCCGTCTCGCGGCGCAGCGGCCGCACGCTGCTGCAATTCACGACCGGGCGACCGGTCGAGCGGCACGACGGCATCCAGGTCGACGTCCCGGGGTCGGACCGGCCGTTCGGTTTCCCGGTGGACCATCTCTTCCTCGCCGCCGAGGACCGCCGCCCGCCGCGCGAGGTCTTCGAGTCGCACGCGGGCGACCGGATCGAGGTCGAGCTTCCGGACGACGCGCCGGAACTGCCCGTCGGCGCGACGGTCTACAGCGCGTCGTCGCAGGACGTGAAACGCCGCTACCGGTTCGAGCGCCCGAAGCCGGGGCTGCACCGCGTGCGGCGGACCGTCGACGTCACGGTGGGCCTGGCGACGGAAGGGCTCTCCGCCACCGCCCGCCTCGCGCCGCGGTATCCGGGCGAGGCGGCCGTCGAAGCCTCGATTTCGCTCGCGGAGCCGCTGTCGCCCGCCCGGAACCCGCACGGGACGGAGGAGGCGGTCCGCCGCGCCTTCGAGAAGCTTGGCGACACGCATCTGGCCGCCGGCACGCTGACGCTCGATGATCCCTCGGGCCTTTTCGCGCCCGCCTCGCGGCTCAACGACCTGCGCCGGCAGTTGACCGCCGCTCTGGAGAAGGAGCGCGAGGCCGTCCTCTCCGCAAGCGTCGCGCGGATCTGCGCCGAGCTGGCGCCGCCCGCAGCCGCCCCGGGCGCCGAGGCGGAGGACGCGGAGTTCTGGCGGATCAAGATCGACCGGCCCGGCTTGCTTGATTCGTTCGAGCCTGCCGACCTCGACGGCGTCGCCGAGGTCGTCTTCGACATTGGATTCAGCGATCCCGCGGCGGTCTGTGCGGACGTCGGGCGGCTGGCCGCCCTCGTGGGTCGCGACCGGGTCCGCCTCGCGCTGCCGGTCATCGCCCGCGCGTGGGATACGGAAGCGCTGCAGGCGTCGATCGAGCGGCTGCTGCGCGACGGCTGGACGCGCTGGGAGATCTCGAACCTGTCCGGCTGGCGCTTTCTGCCGGACGAAAGCCTCGACCTCTGCGGCGGCTGGCCGCTGTACGCGATGAACCGCGCCGCCGTCCGGCAGTGGCTCGCGTGGGGGTTGGCGTCCGTCGCCCTTTCGCCCGAGGACGGTCGCGACAATCTCGCCGCCCTCCTGGCCGGATACGCCGCGCGAGCGGACGTGACCGTCTACGAAGACGTGCCCCTCTTCCTCTCGGAAACCCGTGCCTGTGCGATCGGCGGCGGCACGGCGCCGTCGGAGTGCGGACGCTCCTGCGAGATCCCGCTCGTTTCGTCGAAAGGCGGCGAGACTCTCCAGATCTGCCGGCGCGGCCGCATGGTGCTGCTCAACCGCTCCCCGTTCTGCCTGGCCGGCCGGCTGGACGAGCTTCGCGCGCTCGGCGCACGCCGTTTCCGCGCCGCCTTCGTGTGGCGAGCCTACGAGCCCGCCGAGATCCGCGATCTCTGGCGATCCCTCCGCTCCGGCCACGCCCCGACCCCGCACACCATCGGGAGCTTCGACCGGGGACTGGGGTGAGGCGGGGACGCGGGGAAGTGGGGCGGTATGGCAGTATGGCGGTATGGCAGTGGAGCGGTGGGGCGGCCGGGGGAGACATGGACCAGATTACAGGATGGGAAGGATGTGTTCCCTCCCTTCCCATGCCGTCCATCCTGTTATCACGGCCCCTCTTCCCCCATCGCCTTTGCGTGAGATGAAGCCGTCCGGCCGCTTTCGGGTTTCCGCCTTCATCCCTCCCCCCTCGCCGTCCAAGGGTTGGAAGTCCGGCGAGGCCGTTCGTCCAAATCTTGCCGGTCCCGCACCCTCTGTTCCACCGCGTTGCACTTCGCCGGTGTCATGCTCTGATGGCCATGGCTTCTCACGAAAGGCGCAACCCATATCGCCCAGAGGAATGTGGTGGCGAGCCCCGCCGCCATCAAGACAACGTTGTCATTGAGGTTCGGCGAGCTTGCGATCCGTAACCCGAACCCTTGGGGCGGACACCGCCGTCACCAGGTGACGGCGTCACCCAAATGCTCATCCAGAGAGACCAACTCCCATTGCCCGGCGCCCCCTCTGCAAAGAAGGTAGATTCCACCAAAGGCGCCACTGATGAAGTAGGAGTCCTCTCCAATGCACACGACATTGCTTGGGACCCAGCCCCAGTGGTAGACGTTCTTTCCCCCATTGGTCGGGATCCGCTGGTTCGTATTCGTGAAAGCCAGTTCCTGGGACAACTCGGCCCCCTTCAACACGTAAAGGCCGCTGTCGCCAACCAGAAGGAGGCGACCGTCAGACAGGCCGCTGACCGCAGACACCGACAGCCCCTGGTCGGTCTCTTCGGAACCGAAAAGGTCAGGCGTGAACTCGATAGAGTTGTTCATGATCGCAATGGAGTACCTACCCTCTGCGGAACGGCGAAGCAGGGATTTGCGAGCGTACCCTTCGCCGACGCAGGCCCAGAGACTGCCATCCTGTGTCACAGCGTACGAGAACGAGTTTTCCCACCTGGGTCCATGTGATCCGATGATGCCTACATCGCGATCCAGAGAAGTGAGCCCGGAGCCTTGGCCGATAGTCAACCACCATAGCCTTTTGTGGCTCTCGCCTCGTCCCTCGTCGCGGAAGAAGAGGTGATTGCCATGAAGTTCTGGCGGCGGCCCTGACCGGGGCAGGCTCACGGTGCCGGAATGGATGAGTTGCCAACCTCCTGCCTCGAGTCGGAAGACTGTGTTGCCGTATATTGCGAGCAACTTTTGACGATCGAGACCGAGTTGAGGGGGCTTGTCATCTTGAGGCAAGGGGATGGTCGTGTGCTTCTCGTCTGTCACGCCAAGCAGGACAGCCGCACCTCCACGGACACCAGCAAACCATGCAGTATCGTCTGCCTTCACAACAGCGTGCACCTCCTGCAACTCCGGGACCCGTACTGGGTGGAGTTTGCGGTCCTTGGGATCAAAGAAGTATGCCTCGGTGGTGAAGTCGTCATCCCCTCCATCGTTGTTTCTTCGGATGGCGATGAGGATTCCATCCCTGTGTGGCGACAGGAACCTGGCCCTCAAAGACCGGTCAATCCTGTCCGGCATGTGCACTGGTGGCGGCCCTCGTCTTTCGAGTTTGAGACCTATCATCATGTGTCGCATTTCTGATTGGGCATTCTCGACCCGGGCCTTCTCTTCCGTCTCTGCCTTCTGTGCCGATTCCCAATAGGATGCATATTTGGCTGCGCGGTCCGAGATGTGGAAGTCCTGGCCGTGGCGCTTGCACCAGAACGTATCGAGGATCACGCCCGACATGTCATCGGCGTGCGTGAAGCCCAGACGGCGCATGTGCTTGGAAAGCCTCGAATTGCTCCATAACCCCCAGGCATTTCTGATGTGCAGACCCAATCCAAAGTGATACTGGATCATGCCGTCCTCGGACGGCATCGCGTCTATCTTCGCGAGTTCCCCCGGCGGCAGAAGTCGCTCGATCGCGGCATGCGCCTCGGATAGCGACGCAGGCTGTCGCGTTTCCGCGTTTTTGTGTGCGGTGGTGCAGCCGTGTGCGA
Source organism: uncultured Verrucomicrobiota bacterium (assembly GCA_964464305.1). Lineage (GTDB taxonomy): Bacteria > Verrucomicrobiota > Kiritimatiellia > PWTM01 > PWTM01 > VGWF01. The sequence goes on along the minus strand of CAYXFW010000014.1, from coordinate 9,402 downwards.
GGAGAACGAGTATGGCAATCAGGAGTCTTGGTTTCATTGTCTTTTCGTTCAACAGCTATTAAACCTTGAACCTATTGGATCGCCACCCCGACGAGGGCACGAAGGACTGCGGCCGATCCCCTGCAATCATGTGACCTACGAGCGGGCGTTGAGGATGGGTCGTCTGATGCCGGGAATATGCCATGCCTCGCGGCGCATGGGCGGCAACGTTTCGCGCTGTCTGCATCTCGCCTCAAACCTTGCTCCTCCAGCATGGCCGGAGGCCGACCGGCCGCAAGCTTGGGAGGGGTATACGTCCGTGGACAGCAGCATGGCAAGCGGATTGAATGCCATGCGTCGCGTCGTCCATCCTTTCCGGTTCCTCGCTATGCGATATTCCTCTGCATGGCCAAGTCCCGGCCGCTCCAGGGTGAACCGCAGAACCGCAGAATACCCAACCGCAGAATGTCGAAGGACGGCCCGGCAGGCGCTCCGGAGCGCACGCGCGAATGCCCGGCGATGCGGCCGCGGAGCGGTTGAGGCTTATCGGGAGGCGGGCAGGCTGATCTCCCAGGCTTGGATGCCGAAGGGGGAAAAGGTGACGGATTCGTCGATGAGGGCGGGGACGGAGGACGCGGCGGTTTCGCCGGCGGGGGTCCACAGGCGGCGGGTGAGGGCGCTGCCGGAGAGACCGGCTTCGCGGAGGTCGCACCGGACGCGGGTGGTGACGGCCTGGTCGGACGCGTTGGCGAACAGGAGGAGCACGCGCCGCTCGGAGGGGCGACGCCATGCACCCGTCATGACGGCGGGCGTGGTGACGGGCCAGACGCCGCGCCACTGCCAGTCGGCCGAGAGGGTCGGGACGTCGCCGCCGAGAGCGGGCGGCCGGGCCATCTCGCCGGCGTTGAAGTAGCGGCGCAGCGGCCAGCGCACGCGGACGACATCGCGCAGGTACGCGAGGTTGGCGGGCTGGCGGACGATGTTGGGGTGCATCCAGCCGGGCTGTTCGCCGTAGACGAGCTGCTGTGCGGCCTTCATGCGGAAGGCGAGGTCGCGGGTCGGCCCTTCGCGGTAGGCGCGGCCGAACAACTGGATCGCGCCGCCGTAGACCGCGGAGAACAGCGGGATCTGTCCGTCGTACTGCCAATGCCAGGTGAGGTAGCCGTCGAAGACGTGCGCGTAGGTCTCGGCGTTGCACTCCGTGGTGAGGGCGCGGTCCGCGGGCATCGCCTTGCGAATGGCGGCGAGCATGGGCCAGTAGCCGCGCTCCAGCCACCACGAGCCGCCGCCGAGCGGGTGACCGTGCGAGGGGTCGAAGCACCGGGTCGCACTCGCCGCGGCGATCTGGTCCATGTAAACGGCGCGCACGCCGCACTCGCCGAACAGCCGGCTCACGATGTCCAGCTGCGTCTTCTGCCAGAGCGGCGTGACCGGGCACATCGCGGAGAGGACGACCTTGCTCCCGTCGGATTCCTTGCTGCTGTAGCTCTCGGTGTGCGGCGTACCGCCGAAGTCCTTCACCGCCGATGGGCGGGCCAGGCGGGTGAATTCGAAGTCGTTGGTGCCCTGGTCGCGCGTGTCCCACAACCGGCCGTTGATGTAGGGCATGACGCTGACGCCGCCCTCCTGGAGCCGCTTCACGCCGGCGGCGAATCCCTCGCGGACGGGAAAGTAGTGCGGGTAGTCGTTGTCGAACGGAATCTGGTGCCAGTTGTACCAGTGGAGCCCGACCGGCACGCCGATCTCGCGGGCGAAGGCCTCGACGGCGGGCACGCACTCGGCGGGCGAGCCGTTCATGAGCGCCCAGACGCCGAGGTCGCGCAGCCAGGCCGGCGAGTCGGACCGGCCTTCCGCGGACAGGCGGGGGAACCATTTCGCGTCGCGCCGGACCCAGTCGCGGTAGACGACCGCCGCATCGAACCAGTCGCCGCGCAGGAGTTGCCACACGGCCTCTCCGGGGAAGACGAAGCGATTCCCGGCCCGGCCCATGTCGGGAGCGGGGACGTCCCACGACAGGCTGACCGCGGTCGACGCGGCGGCGGCCGGCGGCAGGGCACCCTTGGAGGGGTGGACGACGGCCTCGCGACGGTCCGCGCGGTCCGCCGTGAAGGCCTTGTTCGCGCCGGAGGGGTCGTGCAGTCCGAAATAGAGGCCGGTGCCGGCGTCCGTGTCGTAGAGGGCGGCGAACGGAAGCGTCGTCCATCCGCTCGGATAGTCGCCACGGAACCGCGCGAGGGGTTCGGCGCCGACGGACTTGAGCACGCCGGAGGCCTGGGGAAGGGCAAGCTGCGAACGCGATCCCGGAGCGGAGAGCACGACCTGCGGGAAGCGGACCTCCCAGACCGACCACGGCGCCGCCTGACCGCGCGCCTCGAGGCTCCAGGATACGCGGTGGCGTTCCGCGTCCGGGCGGATGCGGACAGTGACCTCCAGATCTCCGAGGGCCGTCGTGCCGGCGGGCTTTCTCCACCGGAGGGTGAGTGCGTCGCTGAGAAGCCCCGAGCCGACCGTCACGTCGCCCCAACCGGACTCGGAGGACAGCCGCTCTTCGTCCGTGGAGCCCTCGCGGCGCAGCGCCAGGTCGAACACCGGCGCGTGGTCCGTGCCGAGCAGCAGCGTGCCCGTGGCCGCGTCGACCAGGTTGAGCAGCGAGATTCCGCCGGGCCGTCGTTGCAACAGCACGCGCAGGTCGCCGGCCGGGACGGCCAGCCAGCCGTCGGGCAGGCCCCCGGGCGGCAGGTCGGCGGCTTCGCGGTAGAGGCCGCGCTCCTCCAGCAGCCGCAGGACGGCGCCGCGCCAGCCCCAGTCGGCGCGGGTCTTGCCGGACGATGCCGCGCGGTTCGCATACGCCTCGTCGATCCGCTTCCGCAGCGACTCGACACTGACGCCGGCGCGTGCGGGCGCGGGCACGGCCACGGCCGGCCCGGCGGGCGGCTTGGCGGCGGAGGTGCGCGGAACCATCCAGAGCCAGGCGTCGCGGCGGAGTTCGGTGCCCGACCATCCCTGCCACGCGGCATCCGCGTGGGCATGCAGGTACCGCGGGCCGCGGGCGCCGCCGTTGTAGACCGTCAGGCCTCCCGCCGCGGATATGCCGATCTCGCCGCGGTCGTTGAAGACCGCGCCCCAGGCCGGGAAGCGGGGGGTCGCCAACTCCGCTCCGAAGACGCCCTCCTGCCGGGGCTCCCCGCCGACCCACGCGGAGAACACGTTCGTGGCGAAGGCCAGTTCAAGGAAGTGCGCCTCGCCCCAGGACCGCGGCGTGTCCTGCCGGACGGTGCCTTGAACATAGATCCGCGGCGAGTCGTGGAAATAGAACCAGTCGTAGACCGCGCGCGGCTGGGGATCGATCCCGGTTCCGTCGGCCCGGACGCACCGGCCCTCGACGCGGACCACGGTGCAGAGGGGCCCGGCGGACAGCCGCCGCACGCGCGCCTCGCGGTCGTATCGCAGCGCGAATTGTCCCACGTCGCGGGTGAACAACCGGTCGTTCCATGTCACGGGCACGGGCGGACCGGCTGCCCCGGCGAAGGCGATGGCTGCCGGCATGCCGCCCATTTCGCGCGGGTCGTGCGTGACCACGGCCCAGCGCGTACTGACCGTCACGGCGCCGGCGGGATCGGGCGCGATCGCGGGGGCGGAGAAGTCGAGCCAGACTTCGGCCGTCGGCCGGGCCGGGTCGCATTTCAGAACCAGCGTGCCCGAAGCGCCGTGGCCGTCATCGGGCACGAACTGGGCGGACAGGGGCCGATCCGTCGCGCGGTCGATCACCCGAAGACCGCCCACGACGTCGCGGCCGCACCACCGGGCCGGCGCCGAAAGGTCCACGCGGGTCACGACGATGCCGTCCGCCGGCACGGGCGCCAGCGTCAGAAGCGCCCGGTCGGCCGCGCACGCGAGGCCCGGCGCGAGGACGGCCAGCGCGGCGATGCATCGGGCGGCTCCCCGGCGCTTCCGGCCGGCGCCGGCCGGGTGGCGGAAAGGCTTCGCGGTCTCCACGGTGTCTTGGCGACGCATGGTGGTTTGCATTCCGATCCCTCCCGGGGCGAGCCAGCCCGCACCTTCACGATCTCATCCCACCGTAAAGACATCGATGACGTAACTCAAGCACCCGTGAGGGCGCATCCCGCTTCCGCGGGGACGCCAGAAGGCCGCGATCAGCGATCTCACCTACAGAAGAGGGCTGTCCGTCCTTCACGGAAAGCGAAACGGCGTCCGGCGGGGAGCGCCGGACGCCGTTGGGGTTGGATTGGAAATCAGATCGCGCCGCGGGGCCCGCCTGGACGCGGGGGCGGAGGGCCATCGCCGCCCCGCCGGCGGCGCGGGCCTTCGCCTTCGCCATCCCCGTTCCGACGCTCGCGGAGAGCCTCGCGGGCCGCCTTGCGTTCGCGCCGGCCCAGTTCGCCGTCATCGTTCTTGTCGAACTTCTCAAGGACCGCTTCGCGCCGTTCGCCCGCGGGACCGCCGTTGTGTTGTTCCCAGGCCCTGCGCGCGACCGCTCGCTCGTCGTCGCTGAGTTTGCCGTCGCCGTCCTTGTCGAATCGCTTCAGAAACTCCCCGGGCGGGGGGCCGTCGCCGCCGGGACCGCCGCGACGCTCCATCGCCTCGCGGGCGGCACGGCGCTCGGCATCGTTCAACTGGCCGTCGCCGTCCTTGTCAAACCGCTTCAGCATCGCTTCGTGACGGTCGCCGCCGGCTTCGCCCTGGTGTTGTTCCCACGCCTGCCGGGCGGCGGCGCGCTCGTCGTCGCTGAGCTTGCCATCGCCATCCTTATCGAATCGCTTCAGCAGTTCCTCACGCGGAGGACCATCGCTGCCGGGACCGCCGCGACGCTCCATCGCCTCGCGGGCGGCATGGCGCTCGGCTTCGTTCAACTGGCCGTCGCCGTCCTTGTCGAACCTCTGGACGAGCTCCCCGCGCTCTTCGGTCAGCCTGCGACGGGCGGCTTCGCGTTCTTCCTCGCTCACGGTGCCGTCGCCATCGCGATCGGCCCGCTCGCGGATCCGCTCCGCCGCCGCCTTGGCCTTCTCGAGCTCGGCGCCGGTCAGTTTGCCGTCGCCGTCGGCATCGAAGAGTTTCCGCAGGTGTTCGCGCAGCCCGGGGCCGCCGCCCTCGGGGCCCTGTCCGCCGGCGCCGGCAGCCGGTTCGACCGCCCACGCCGTTCCGGCGACCGCAGCCGCCGCTGTCAGGATCATCCACTTCGTCTTCATCGGTTCGGTCTCCTGTGCCCCGGTTCCGCCGGGGTCCCGTTCTGGAAGGACAACGCGCCAGCGGTCCGGTTTATTGCAGGTGGGGATCCAAAACCCGCAATTCCCGCAACCGACGCCGGGCGGCGGCGCCGAACACCAGGCCGGCGCAGGTGCCGATCGTTCCCCCCGCGACGACGTCGGTCAGGTAGTGGCTCCGGATGGGCAGGCTGGACGTGGCCACGGCGCCGGCGTTGAGCAAGGCGGGGAGGGCCAGCGGCGGAAGGGCGGTCGCGAGGGCGATGCCGCAGCCGATGGACGTTGCGGCGTGGCCGGACGGGAAACTCTGCATGTTGAACCGGAGGGAAGGCCCGTGCATGGCGTTGGCCAGGCCGGCCCGGGGGCGCGGGCGGCCGGTCGTGAAGCGAAGGGCGTTGACCGTGAGACCGCCGACGCACGCGGCCGTGAAGGCGGCGAGCGCCGCCACGCGCCAGCCGCGCCGCCGGCACAGCCGCCCCGCCGCATAGAGTCCGCCGCAGATGACCAGGGTGTCCGTGAACGATCCCCACCGGCGCACGACGCGCGCCGCATTGCGGATCTCCCCCGTGGTGCGGTCATACATGGCGCGACTGAACCAGGGGTCGGAAGGCCAGACCAGGATCACGAATGCCGCAACGGCGGCCGCAATCAGGCCCAAGGTCACGGCGTATCGCCGGGCGACGTGGCCCGCATGCCGGAACAGCGACCGGAGATCGTCCCGGACCTCGGCCAAATGGGGGCTCATGCGCGATCCCCTGCGGCCGCCCAGCGCGCCCAGGTGCCGTTCGGAAGCGGCGCCACCCCGGCGGCGCCGGTGAGCAGCATCTCGCCCTGCTCGACGCGGCCGCCGGCGGCCCCCATCGCCTGGCCGAGCGCATTGGCGAGCACGACCGGCGAGAAGCCGGGCGTGTGACCGCTCAACAGCGCAAATAGCGGAGCGTCCTCGAGCACGGCGCGACAGAGGTCGAGCGTCCGTACGAGGTCGCGCTCGATCTTGTAGATCTCTCCGCCCGCCCCGCGGCCGAAGGTCGGCGGATCGAGGATCACCCCGTCGTAGCGCCGGCCCCGGCGTTCCTCGCGCCCGAGGAACTTGTGCGCATCCTCCGTGATCCAGCGCACCGGCGCGCCGTCGAGTTCGTTCAGTGCGGCGTTGTCCCGCGCCCATTGGACCATGCCGCGCGAGGCATCGAGATGGCAGACCTCCGCGCCGGCCCGCAGCGCGGCCAGCGTCGACCCGCCGGAATAGGCGAACAGGTTGAGCACCGTCGGACGGCGGCCAAGGCGCGCAGCCGCGGCGCGGAGGATCCGGTCGAGCCAGAGCCACTGCTCGCGCTGCTCGGGGAAGATGCCGAGGTGGCCGAAGTCGGTCCCGGAGAGTCGGAACCGGAGACCATCGATCGCGATCGTCCACCGCTCCGGCAACGCCCCGCGGTTATGCCACCGCTGGCCGTCCTCGCGGTCGAACGTGGCATCCGCCTGCGCCCAGCGCGCCGGCGGAAGCGAGGGCCGCCACACGGCCTGCGCGGCCGGGCGCGACAGCACGTGCGGACCGAAGCGCTCCAGCTTCCGTCCGTCGCCGCTGTCGAGAAGTTCGTAGTCGGATCCAACCATCACGCGGCGGAGCATAGCGCGAAGCGGGGGTGGCGGGGAAGCCCGGGCCCTCCCCGGTTCCGCGTTCCAAGTCCCGGGCGGTTGTGTTACAAGTCGGCCGGGAAGCAACCTGTAGGACGAACGCATGAAGACGATGGGGACGACGATCGCGGCGATGGCACTGGCGGCCGTGGTGGGTACCGGATGCATCGCGGTCAACATGGAAGGGCAGGACGGCACCCGCCGCGCATGTTGCCCGAAGATGTGCGCCAAGAAACTCATCGCCGCGAAGATCACGCTCAAGGCCGACAAGACCGAAGCCTTCATCGAAGCGGTGAAACCCCTCATCGCCGCGTCGCGCGCCGAGCCCGGCTGCATCAGCTACACGCTCTACCAGAACCCGCACGAGCGGACGTCGTTCTTCTTCTTCGAGGAGTGGAAGGACCAGGCGGCGATCGATTTCCATTTCGCGACGCCGCACTTCAAATCGTTCGGCGACCAGATCAAGGACATGACCGCCGGCCCGCCGGAGATCACGATCCTCGACGCCTGCGTTCCGCCGGTTGCCAAGTAGGCGGCCGCGAGGCGCGGCCGCGGTTTCAAGTTTCAGGTTTCAGCTCCGGCTTGGAACCTGAAACTTGGAACTTTCACCCTACCCCATCGCCCACGGCTTGCGCCACGCCGGGCCCTCGAGAAGGGCATTGGCTTCCGCGTCGCCGGGAAACCGCTCCGCGGCCGGGTCCCATTTCAGGCTTCGGCCGCCGAGCTTGATCGAGATGTGGGCCAGGTGGCAGAGCGAGGTTGTCCGCTGGCCGACTTCCTCGTCCTCGAGCGTGCGGCCCCGCGTCTTCACGCAGTCGATGAAGTCGATCTTCTCGCACCGCAGCGGGAAGTGGAGTTCCTCCGGCCCGATCTTCTCCTTGAGGATCGCAGGATCGCTCGCCTCGAGCTTGTCCGGGTGCAGCTTGTCCTGGATGTAGTTGACCTGGATCCAGCCTTTCTCGCCCTCGAACCGGACGTGCGGCATGCCCATCTGGTAGAAGAGCTCGAGACCGCCGGCGAACCGGTACCAGGCATCGAACTGCTCCAGCACGTTCCACACCTTGCCGCCATGGAAGTTCCCGGTGGCCTTGACCTCGACGGGGCCGGTGCGCTCGGTGCCGGCGCCCCACTGCGCGATGTCGTTGAGGTGCGTGCCCCAGTTCGTGATCATGCCGTCGCAATAATCGAGGCTGCGCATCCAGCCGGGACGGCTCGTGAGGTCGCGCGGTGCGTGCACGCGTTTCTGGATGTAGTCGACCTTCGGCGCGGGGCCGAGCCAGAGGTCGTAGTCGAGGTCCGGCGGGGGCGGCGTCACGGTCTCCGGCTCGTCGGGGAAGACCTCCTTCGGGGAACCCGTGCGCAGGGTCTTCAACTTGCCGATGCGTCCATTGCGGACGAGTTCGGCGGCGCGGTGCATCGGCTCGAGCGAGCGGAACTCGCTGTCGACGCGGAACACCCGCCGGTGGCGCGCCGCCGCGTCCGCGATCCTCCGACCCTCGACGACCGTCCGCGTGATGGGCTTCTCGAGCGCGACATCCTTCCCCGCCGCGAATGCCGCCAGGGTCATCGGCGCATGCCAGTGGTCCGGCGTGGAGATCATCACCGCATCGATGTCGCGCCGCGCCAGAAGTTCCCGGAAGTCCCGGTAGGTCTTGCAGCCCACATAGGCGCCCGAACCCGTGCTTTGCGCATAGTGCTTTTCGACAGCCTGCCGCCCCTGCTCCATGCGCCAGGCGTCCACGTCGCAGACGGCAACGACCACGCAGTCGGCGATCCGGGCGAATGCCGGAAGGTTCATCCCGACAGCCTGCCGGCCCATGCCGATCATGCCGACTGCGATCTTCCCGCCCGGCCCGTTGGCGCCGATCACGCGCGAGGGCACGATCAGCGGCGCGGCGGCGGCGACCGCCGAGGCTTTCAGGAAACGGCGGCGGGTGGACAGGGCGATCGCGCAGGGATTCATGGGGGCCTCGGGGGTTTCGGGTGTCGGGTGTCAGGTGTCAGGAAGGGAGTTTCAAGTTCCAAGTTTCAAGTTGGCTGCAGCTTCCGCCATGCCTCCATGGCCTTCTTCAGGTTCATTTCGGGCTCGCCGGGGATGCTGTAGAACTGGTGACCGACGGGGCCCTTGTAGCCGATGCGCTTGAGCTCGGCCAGGAAGGCAGCGATGTCGAAGGAGCCCTCGCCCAGGGCCAGAATGAAGCGCTTCTTGTCGGACGGATCGACGCCGTTGATCGAGACCCGCAGCGCCTCCGGGCCGACCGCGCGCAGGGTCTCCATCGCCGTGTCCCCGTTGCCGGTCAGAAACTCGTGGCAGAGGTTGTACGAGGGGCCGACCGCAGGATGGGCAACCTTCTTCGCGATGCGCAGCGAATCCGCGGCCGAAGCGGCGTAGAAGCCCACATGCCCATAGATCGCAACCTTCAGGCCCGACGCCTGGGCAAGGTCGCCAAACTCCCGGAGGGTCTTCGTCACCGCCGTGTCGTACTCCCCGGCCTTCATGGTCTTCGGCGCGGGAATCGTGATCCAGAGCACGGTCGAGGAGTTCGCCGGCGACAAGGCGGCGGCCTTC